>CAVKBJ010000085.1:0-3714 GCA_963654505.1 Lachnospiraceae bacterium | reverse complement strand
GAGCACCTGACTCTTAATCAGGGTGTCCAGGGTTCGAGTCCCTGAAGGTGTACCACGGATATTGACAAAGCGTGAGCTTTGGTTTATCATACAAGTTGTTTTCGAGGGAGACTTCGATGACATAAATAAAAAAGTTGGTGCTGATTAGGGCGAGGGTCCACCCGTTCCCATCCCGAACACGGAAGTTAAGCTCGCTTCTGCCGACGATACTTGGCTGGAAACGGCCCGGTAAAATAGGTAGCGCCAACACGAAAGCGACGGTCCTAAGACCGCCGCTTTTGCTTTGCTCTTTTTACCCGACGAACGCGCCGTCTACGGTCAGGACCTGACCGGTGATGAAGGACGCTTTCTCCGACACGAGGAACGCCACGGCGTTCGCAATGTCCTGCGGCGTTCCCAGCCGGCCGAGCGGCGTCTGCCCGGCAAGCTCGCGCAGCGTCTCCGGCCCGAGCACCTGCACCATGTCGGTGTCGATCACGCCCGGGGCGACGCAGTTGACGCGGATGCCGCTCGGCGCCAGCTCCATCGCGAGCGAGCGCGTAAGACCGATGAGTGCGTGCTTGGTGCAGGAGTACGTCACCTCGCAGCTCGCGCCGTGCTGGCCCCAAATGGAGGAAACATTGACGATCACGCCGCTTTTTTCATGCAGCATATGCGGCAGCACGGCTTGAATGGTGTTGCGCGCGCCGTTCAGATTGACCGCGAAGTAGCGCTCCCACATCGCGTCGCTTACGTCCTGAAAGAGCGCCTGACCGGCGACGCCGGCGTTGTTCACGAGCACGGAGATGGGGCCGAAAGCATCCTCGACCGCATGGATCATTGCGTCCACTTCGCTTCGCTTTGAGACGTCCGCCTGTACCGCGATGGCGCGGCAGCCCTCACGTGCAAGCTGTGTAACCAGCTCCTCCGCCTTATCCTTGCGCTCGTAGTAGTTCACGCCGACGGCATAACCCTCGCGAGCAAGCTCTGCGGCGACCGCGCGGCCGATGCCGCGAGAGGAGCCGGTGACGAGCGCGGCCTTGTTCATCGTTTCCATATTTGCGCTTACTTTCCCGTGGAGCCGAAGCCGCCCTCGCCGCGTTCCGTTTCGGGCAGGTCGGTGACCTCGTTGAACTCGATGGGCAGGTAGGGCAACAACACAAGCTGTGCGATGCGTTCGCCCGTGCGGACGGTGCGCGGCTCCTCCGCGTCGTTGTGGAGCGCAATGAAGCACTCGCCGCGGTAGTCGCTGTCCACAACGCCGACGCAGTTTGCGGGGCGCAGTCCCTCGCGGCTTGCCAGTCCGCTGCGGGCGAATACGCCGCCGAAGGTGCCCTCGGGCAGCGCCACGGCGATACCGGTCGGCACCATGACCGTGTGGTGCGCGGGGATCGTCACCTCACCGTCGCCCAGCAGACAGGCGTAGAGATCATAGCCTGCGGCGAACGCGGAGCCGCTGGTGGGAATGGTGGCGTTGGGGTTCAGCTTCTTGATTTTGACCTGTGCCATGCTTATCGATCCTCCCAGAGTGTGACGGCGCCGCTTGCAAGCGTGCGCGGCACGTCGATGATGCGCTGATTGCTCGACCCGCGGAAACGGAGCGAGATGTCGTGCAGCTCCTCCACAAAGCGCCCGTCCACGAGCACGTTGAGCAGCGACAGCAGCTCGTCCGTCACCTCGCAGCGGGGATGGGAGTCGTCGGTATGGAGCTGCTCCCAAGTGAAGCCGGTGAAAGCCCAAATCGTTTTTTGCGGCAGACGTTCGCGCACACGCTTCAAAAAGGGCAGCAGCGCACGCTGGTTTTCCGGCTCGAACGGCTCGCCGCCGAGCAACGTCAGACCGTTGATGTAGGCGGGCGAGAGCATTTGCAGCAGCGTCTCCTCCGTCTTATCGGTGAAGGGCTGACCGTAGTCGAACGCCCAGGTCTGCGGCTGAAAGCATTTTTTGCAGTGATTGGTGCAGCCGGAGACGAACAGCGTCACGCGGACGCCCTCGCCGTTGGCAATGTCGCAGTTTTTGATCTCTCCGTAGTACATCAAAAATCTGCCTCCCGTCTATTTCGTCTCGCAGTTAGCTGCGCGGATCGCGCCGAGCGCAAGCTCCAGCGTGGGATCGATATTTGGATAGTCGAGACGGTAAAGCTCGAATGCGACCGGCAACTCTGTGCAGCCGAGCACCAAAACCTCGGCTCCGCGCGTAAGCAGATGCTCACAGGCCGCGCGGAACGCGGCGATGTCGTGCGACAGGTCGCCGGCCTTGACGCCGTTGTAGATGAGGTCCATCACTGCGGCCTGATCGTCTGCGCTCTCCGGTGTGAGCAGCTCTACGCCGCTGTCAGCGAAGGTGCGCTGATAGATGCCGGTCTGCACCGTGCCGTCGGTCGCGAGCAGACCCACGCACCTGATGCCGCGCGCACGGAGCGCGTCGCGCGTGAGCGCGATCATGTGCAGCACAGGGATATTTACCGCCGCGCTGACCTGCTCATAGTAATTGTGCGCGGTGTTGCAGGGCATGATGAGGAAGTCCGCGCCGATGCTCTCAAGCCGCTTCGCACTTTTGACCATCTCGGGCACGGGATCGGCCCCGCCGTGGAGAAGCGCCGCCGTGCGGTCAGCGATGTTCGTATTCGAGTCGATGCACACGCGCGGATGCTCCTGATCGCACGCGGCGGCAGTGTGCAGCGTGATCTTCTGAAAGAGGTCGGCGGTTGCCAGCGGCCCCATGCCGCCGAGGATGCCGATGACCTTTTTACTCATGCAGCAATCCCTTTTCCTTTCTGTTCAGCAGCTTTTGCTCGCGGCCCGGCAGCGCGGCCAACTCGTGATCCCGGCGGATGATGCGCTTCAAGCCTTCGACCGCGACCTTGACGGAGGAGGACGTATCCTCGCTCATATCCTGATCGAGGCCGGCCTTCTCGCGCTCCTGATTCCAGACCACGTGAAAGCACGAGCCGCAGCGGCAGCCGAGCGCGTCGGCTACGACGAAAAGCGCGGCGCTCTCCATCTCGCTCGCCTTGACACCCAAACGCTTCCAGCTCTCCCACTTCTGTAAAAGCTCATAGTAGACAGGGCTTTTCTCGGGGTTGTGCTGGCCGTAAAAGCTGTCCTTGCACTGCACGACGCCGGTGTGAGTGCGGTAGCCGAGCTCTTCGGACGCCTGACGCAGCGCGAGCGTCACGTCGAAGCTCGGCACGGCGGGGTACTCGATGGGCGCGTACTCCAGCGAGGTGTGCTCGTAGCGGATCGCGCCGGTGGCGACGACCACGTCGCCGGACTTCACGTTGATGTCGATGCCGCCGCAGGTGCCCGTGCGGATAAAGGTGTCCGCGCCGAGCTGATGCAGCTCTTCCATTGCAATGGAGGCCGACGTCCCGCCGATGCCGGTCGAGCAGACGGAGACCTTCTCGCCGAGCAGCGTGCCGGTGTAGGTGGTGTACTCACGGTTCTGCGCGACCTTGACGGCGTTGTCGAACAGCGCGGCGATGGCGGGACAGCGGCCCGGATCGCCGGGCAGGATTACGTAGCGCCCCACCTCGCCCTGCGCGCAGCGGATATGATATTGACGTTCCAGTTCATGCATGAAAAACACCTCCCGAAAATAAATCAGAAAAGATCACTGCAATTATAGCAAATCCCCCGCGGCAATGCAAGCGGAGGGAAAAAGAAAAGAGGGACGCACGTCAATGTCATTAAGTTAAGACCATTTTCCGTTAAGATAAGGAAATCCCCGCCTGCT
>CAVKBJ010000084.1:0-4020 GCA_963654505.1 Lachnospiraceae bacterium | reverse complement strand
CTCCAAATCATTCGCGCCCACGGGCATGAAAAAGCCGCTTGCCTGTACACAAGACAAGCGGCTTCGCCGCGCTTATTTTCCCTCGGAAAGCCCGTTAATGTCAAACAGCCGAAACGGAAGCGCTTATCAGCTTCCGGCTGTTTTCATCCGCCCGATAGAAGGACTCCGGGTGCCATTGCACGCCAACGATGAATTTATTCGCCGGCATCCAGATGCTCTCCACCAAGCCGTCCTCCGAAAACGCCATTGCCCGGAAGTGCGGCGACAGCTCCCTGACGGCTTGATGGTGATAGCTGTTTACACCGATCTGTTCCCTGCCCAAAAGCTGATAGAGCGGCGTATCCTTTTGGACCGTGACCTGATGCGCCGCCCGGTCATACGGCGGACTCATGTGGTGGTCGATAGGGCTGGGGTGCTCCGCCGCCAGATCCTGATACAGCGTTCCGCCGTAGCAGGCGTTCATGAATTGCAGTCCCCGGCATATGCCCAAAACGGCTTTGTCCAGCTCGACAGCCCCGTGCAGGATATACTGCTCCATTTCATCCCGCGCCTCGCAGCAGGAACCGCACCACGGTTCCTTTTCGGCATGGTAAACGGACGGAGACACGTCATGCCCGCCGGTCAGCAGAAATCCGCCGTAGGTCTCGAGGAAATAATCCAGCTCGCCCGCTTTGGACGTAAGCGGGAGCATTTCGCTACCGTGACGATCACCGTCAAGCACGACAGCGGCTATGTCCTCGACGACCTCACCGTGACCAACAAGAACGGCAATGAGCTCAAGCTCACCGACAAGGGCAACGGCAAGTACATCTTTACTCGTCCGTCTCGCGGAAGGCTTCGAGCGTGATGCGCGCCTCCGGCGTGAGGAAGCGATTGTCCTTGTAGGTGCTCTCGTGGACCGTCGCGCGCGGGTCCTTCGTGTCGAAGAAACGCTTTTTCAGCCAATGCGTGATCGAGATCGGGTTGAAGGTCAGGATCATCTGGAGGTAGAAGGGGAACTCTGTGCGAAGTCGGATGTCGAGCTGGTTGAAGTCACCCTCCTCCAGCTCGCTCGCCTCCTCGATCCAGATGCCTGTGATGTCGAAGATGGATTTGAGCTTCTCCGGGTCGTCGAGACCTGCAAACAGGATCTCGCTGCCGTTTTTGAAGCGGATATACATATCGCTGCCTTTGCCCTTCGGGATAAAGGCGATCTGGTCGGCGTAGTATTCGTAGGCCTGCTTCTTGAGCTGCTCGAAGCAGCTCTCGCGCAGCGTCTTTGCGACCTTTCGCACCACCAGATAGCGGTGCCCAGGCTCATTCGTGACGCGCTCTAAGATCTTGCGGCCGGCGAAGATGGACTTGCCGGAACCGCCGCCGCCCTTGAGCACCAGAAAGCGGTGCTTGTCGAACAGGAGAGGGAGGAAGTGCGCGTTGTTCGTCTCGCGCATTTGCTTCCACCACAGCGCCACATCCAGCTTTTGCTCAAGCGTCGCCATCGTTTTCGCTGAACTCCCGCATCAGCTCTTCCAGCACGCTCTGTCGCTCTTCAAGCGGCATGGAGGCTGCCGTCACGGCTTTCGCCGCTCTGCCGCCCAGCTCGATCTCCTTCTTGTCGTGGTAGCCGTAGTTGTTTTGCAGGTCGAATACGATGCCTTTCACATCCTTGCGCGTGAGCAGCTGTTCCTCCAGCCACGCGCGCATACGCCCCCGCGCGTGCGTTGTCGTGTCGGAAAACTCCGGATGCTGCTGCGCGTCGCAGTAGTCCGCCCAGGTCGAGCGGTGGATGCCGAGGTGCTCGCACAGCCCGCCGACCGTCGGCGGCACGAGGTACTCAAGCACCGTTGCCTGCTCGCCGAGGCGGTTGAGGACGGGGACTTCCTCGTAAATCGTGTGACCGTCGCCGTCCTTGCGCCCCGTGTTCCTTTCCTCTGTGAGCGGAACAAGGCGGGAAATGCTGTCGAAGTAGCCGTTCACAGCCTTTTTCAGCGTGTTCGGCGTGTATTTTTTCGGTCTGCCCATGCCGCAGCCCTCCTTTCCGGCCGCTTTTTGCCTCTTCTTTCCGTTACTGTACCAAAAAAGTCGCGTCACGAACCGTCAACTTTTCCGAAATCGGCAATTTTTTCATTTTCCCTCTTGGCAAACAAAAAAGCAGGCTCCAAGCCTGCTTTCCGGTATGACAGGGGGCGCTCCCGCCGTCATGGCGCGAGCGTTCCGTGCGTCTTATTCTCTTGTTTCCTCCGGCGGCGCTTCGCCGCGGCGGATCTTGCCGACCTCTGGAACGATGTAGCGGATGTACTGCGGCATTCCCGGCGTCCAGCCGGCGCGCTGGAGCAGCTGACCGCCGCGCGGCACCTGCAGCTCGGCGCCCGAAACGGCAATGCGGTCCTTCGGCTGGGGCACGATGAGGTTCCGGCTCGGGGAGTATTTCTTCTCGTTCGGACGATGGCGCACCTGCGCGAGCAGATAGTGGGCCAAAGGCGTCTGGTCCACCTGATCGTACAGGTGCTCACGGTGCGTGCTGCCTGCGGTCCACTTTTCCAGCGCGATCTCCGCCGCCTCCTCGTTCACGATGACGTGATGATGCACGCGCACCACCTCTCCCGTCCTGCCGTCGAGGTCTGAGGTGAAGGGTATGTACCGGAAGGGGACGCCGAGCGCCTTGCACGCCCTGCGCGTCCGCTTCGACCACAGCTTGAGCTGGTGGTCCGCCGCCTCGAACAGCTCCTCCTCCGTCAGCTCTCCGGCGCGGAGCTTTTCCAGTGCCTCCTCAGTGTAGCTGAAAAGCAGCAGATAGTCCCGCGGCGTGAAGTTGGCATGGATCAATCGCGCCAGCGCCTTCTCCGCGTTTGCCTCGTTGCGCTGCACCTGCTTGATGTCGCTCTTGATCTTCCGCGCCGATTTCGTCGGCTTCTCTCCCGGCACCCAGTATTTGATTTTCTCGCCCACGGCGCCCGCCGTGTACGTTCTAATCACCCAATACCCGTTTGCCATGAAAAGAAGCCTTCCGTTTTTCTCCGTATGGGGGAATGGCCCTAAACCTAACGCTCCAAGAACTCCGATAACGCGCACGCGCGCGTTATATATGTGTATCCGGTTTTCTATGGAGGAGCTGCCGCACAGCTCCTCCATACAGAACCGGATGGCTCTGTATCTTTTCAGAAATGCTGTGGAAAACTTTCGTAATACCGCCGCACAGCGCGCTCCAGCGTGGAGCGAGAGAGGAAGTGCTTCGTGCACACGGCCGTCGCACCGGCGTCCGTCGTCACGAACTCGAAGAGCGCCTGGTAGTGCTCGCCGCCGCATTGAAGGCACAGGTTCAGCAGCTTCCGCTGCTGCTCCTCTGTCAACTCACGGTAGAGCCGCGAGGCGAAATAGATATACCCCTGCCGCTCATAGCTCACCGGCACGCTTTTCTTGTATCGGAACACTTTCTCACTTCCTCTCTCGCCGTTTTTGTTTAGGCGAAGATCTCCCAATCCTCGGCCAGCATATCGGTCTGGCTCGCCAGCCACGGCACGCGGCTCTTCGGCGCCTCGGTGTTCTGCGTCTGCAAGCCGGTCGTGTCGATGTAGATGTAGGGACTTGTCATTTTGCTGTAGGCGTCCGGTACCTGAAGCTCGATGAAGACGCCCTTGCCGTTCCAGCCCCTTCTGTACACGCGGAGGCCTTTGCGCAGGGCTTCAATGGCAAGGCCGAAGTTCATACCGTCGATGGGACGATACGCCTCCTCGAACACGTCCTTCGGGCTGAAACTCTCATAACCGTCCGGATAGCGGACCTTATAGCCAAGATCCACGATGCTGCAATGCTTTGCCTCTGTCGTTGCCGCGACGATGCGGGTCTTTCCCTCCGCGTCTACCACGCGAAAAGCGGGCGCCGCTTCAATGATCTTGGTGCCGATGTACTTTTTCATGTCCTTGCTCCTTTTCAAATCAGATTGTCCAGCTCGTCGATGCCGTTCCGCAGACGATTGAGCAGCCTCCGCTGGCTTTCGGTCATCTGCCGCAGCGCGCCGAAGGTGGGCGGTTCCACGCTGCA
>CAVKBJ010000083.1:0-6363 GCA_963654505.1 Lachnospiraceae bacterium | reverse complement strand
GACAAACGCTGCCTATAACCTGATTCACAGCAAAGCATTCCCGGTCATTAAGATCGGGCAGAACTACCGGATACCGGCTGAACCCTTTTACACATGGCTGGAAAGCATCAGCGTTGCGAAACAATAAGGCAAAATCTTCAATTATCATGAAATGGAATTGGAGGTTTTTATGGCTTATAAACGCCGTGCAAATGGTGAGGGAAGCTGGTGGCAGCTGCCTGATCGCACATGGGTACACCAAATCACGATCGGCAGAAAAGAGAACGGCGCCCCGGACAGAAAATCGTTCAAGGGAAAGACAAAGGCGATCTGTAAGCAGCGAAAAGAGGAATGGCTTGCAGAACAGGAGCACCTGAAAGCGTTGGCCGAGGAAATGGGACGGGAAGCAGCTGAGAAGGAAGAAACTCAAAAGCGGCTTGGACATTCGGTGGAATCGGAAACACTTTTCGAGGATGCCTTTATGGAATGGCTGCGCCTCTACAAGTCCCCGCCGACCAGAAAGTCCTCGACCTATGTAAGCTATCTGGACATCTATCACACGCATTTTGCACCGGCTTTTGGTAAAATGCCCTTGTATCGGATCAGCTCGGACGTGATACAGGAATATTATCAAAAGAAGCAGCTCAACGGTGCGCGCATGGACGGGCGGAACGGTGGGTTATCACCTAAAACGATCCGCAATCATCACATGATCCTCAAGGATTTCTTCACTTATGCTCAGAGCAAGTACGCACTCCCGTGCAATCCGACGCTGAGCACAACAAGGCCGGAGGTCGTCGCAAAGGAAATGCGTGTTTTGAGTCCCTCGGAAATGCAGATATTTATGGAAGAGGTCATGAAGGAAACGCAGCGCATTGCGATCCTGACAGATTTGTTTGTCGGTTTCCGCGTGGGCGAGCTGCTTGCGTTGGAGATCGCGGATCTCGATTTGGAGCGCCAGACCTTGCGGATCAACAAGAACCTGATCCGGGTAAAAACAGAGGCGCTGTCTCTGGATAATCCAAACATCAAAATATTGGATTATGACCCGAAAAAGAAAACGCACCTGATCGTTCAAAGCACTCCCAAGACAAAGACATCGAACCGAGAGATCGCTATTTCAGACGGCTTATGTGAGCTGCTGATCCGGCACCTCTACACACTCGCGCATTCCAGCTGGCCCAATCCGGACAATCTGCTGTTCCCTTCAAGGGCAGGGACACATCTTGATCCCAAGAGCTTTGAGATACGGCTCAACGCCATATCAAAGCGCTGCGAGATCAAGAAGGTCAATCCCCATGCTCTAAGGCACACGCTGGCGACGCGGCTGGTGGAGGAACGGACGCCGCTCAACATCGTTCAAGGGATCCTGGGACACTTGTCCATCGAGACAACAAGGAAATATCTTCATAAGAACGAGGACATCGAGCGAGAGACGATCACTTCCATGACAGACTACTTGAATGGGGATCGGTTCAACGACGCGCCGCAGCTTAACGGCGCAAGAAAAAGAGCGAAGTTTGCCGGTATTCCGCTGCCGGATTTCTCGCAGCAGGAAAGAATAACGGCAAATAACACTTAAAGGGAAATGCAATTTCCGTCGCGCTGCCTACTTTACTGCAAACGCATTCAGCAGGCGGGTCGAAAAAGCAAAATAAAAAATGACAGGAGATTTACGGTATGAGGAAAAATATTTGATCAAAAACCGGGACAAAGCTCTCTGGGCAAATGAAGTGCAAATTGCAGCGGGGCAAAAGGAAAACCCCGAAATCGCTGAGATTTCAGGGTTTTATGGTTGCGGAGACAGGACTTGAACCTGCGACCTCCGGGTTATGAGCCCGACGAGCTACCAACTGCTCTACTCCGCGATATGGAATTGTGGAAATACTGGTGCCGGTGACCGGACTCGAACCGGTACAGTATCGCTACCGGGGGATTTTAAGTCCCCTGTGTCTACCTATTCCACCACACCGGCGGATATCGGCAACGATTAATATACCACATTCCGGCGGCGGTGTCAAGACTTGAAGCGAAAAATATAAAAGGACTTTTTGCCGAACGGCGGCGAAAAGTGAAGTTTCGGTGGACAAGCCCGGGCGCGTTTGCTATACTAAGGGCAGAATTTCCGCCTTTGCCGGCGCGCTGCGGCGAAGGGAGAGGAGCCGAGACTATGCCGCACATCATCGAAGTGACCGACTTGGCCGCACCGGAGCTGGACGCTTATGCCCGTCTGACCGAGGCGCAGCTGCGCAATCGGCTGGAGCCGGACAAAGGCGTTTTCATCGCCGAAAGCCCCAAGGTCATCGCCACCGCGCTCGACGCGGGCTGCGAGCCGCTCTCGCTTCTGATGGAGCGGCGGCACATCGAGGGTGACGCGCGGCCCATCCTCGCGCGCTGCGGAGACATTCCGGTCTACACCGCCGAGCGCGAAACACTCGCGCGGCTGACGGGCTTCGAGCTCACGCGCGGTGTGCTGTGCGCGATGCGGCGGCCGAAGCTCCCGAGCGTGGAGGAGGTCTGCGCGTCCGCGCGGCGCGTGGCGGTGCTGGAGGGCATCGTGGACCACACGAATGTCGGCGCGATCTTCCGCTCGGCGGCGGCACTCGGTATCGACGCAGTGCTGGTGACGCCGACCTGCTGCGACCCACTCTACCGCCGCGCGGTGCGCGTGAGCATGGGCACGGTCTTTCAGGTGCCGTGGGCGCGGATCGGTGAGGAGCCATCCGACTGGCCGCAGAAGGGCGTCGAGCGCCTGCGCGCGCTCGGCTTCCGGACTGCGGCGATGGCGCTGACGGACAACTCCGTGCACATCGACGACGCGCGGCTCGCCGCCGAGCCGCGGCTGGCCATCGTGTTAGGCACGGAGGGCGACGGGCTTTCGCCGCGCACCGTCGCCGTGTGCGACTACACGGTGAAGATCCCGATGGCGCACGGCGTGGACTCGCTCAATGTGGCGGCGGCGAGCGCCGTGGCGTTCTGGGAGCTGCGGGCCAGATAAGCATTCCCGAGAGAGGAAAGCGCTCCGACCGTTTTTCGGTCGGAGCGCTTTGCGTATGACAGTGCGCCCTGCTCAGGCGGTCTTGCCGCGCTGCACGGCGCGGATGACCAGCAGCGTCGCAACGACGAGCGCGACGCCGATGGCGAGGCTGATGACCACGTTGCGGATGAACGCCGCGAGGATGTAGTTCACAAAGCAGATGGCGGCCACGGTGACGGCGTAGGGCAGCTGCGTGGAAACGTGCTCGATGTGGTTGCAGTTCGCGCCCGCGGAGGCCATGATGGTCGTGTCGGAGATGGGCGAGCAGTGGTCGCCGCAGACGGCGCCGGCAAGACAGGCGGAAATGCCCATGATCTGCAAGTCGGGCGCGGCGTTGAAGATGGGCAGCACGATGGGAATGAGGATACCGAAGGTGCCCCAGCTCGTGCCGGTGGCGAAGGCCAGCAGACAGGCGACGACGAAGATGATGGCGGGCAGCATATTAAAGAGGCCCTCGGCGGCATACTCCATCAGTCCCTCCACATAATTGGCGGCGCCGAGCAGGCCGGTCATGCTCTTGAGGGAGACGGCGAAGGTCAGAATGAGCATCGCAGGAACCATCGCGACGAAGCCCTTGGAGATGCACTCCATCGCGCCCTTGAAGGTGATGACGCGGCGGGCGATGAGGTAGAGGATGGTCAGGCACAGCGCGATCAGCGCGCCCCAGGGCAGGCCCACGAAGGCGTCCGTATCGCCGAAGGCGGCGACGAAGTCGCCCGCGTTGGTCTCGGTGTCCCAGAAGCCGCCGACGTAGACAAGGCCGATGACGCAGAAAACGATGAGCATGAAAATAGGAATGAGCATATCCCACATATTCGCGCGGGAGGAACCCAGCTCGTGCTCGTCGCTCAGCGCGCCGAGCTCGCCCTGTGCGGCCTTGAGTTCGGCGGCGGCCATTGGGCCATAGTCCACGCCGAGGAGGACCATAGTGACGACAAAGACGATGGTGAGCAGAGAGTAGAAGTTATAGGGGATCGCCTCAATGAAAAGCTGGATACCGGACACGCCGGTGTCGAGCTTCGCGGCGACGCCGGACACGGCGGCAGCCCACGAGGAGATCGGCGCGATCATGCAGATGGGCGCGGCGGTCGCGTCGATGAGGTAGGCGAGCTTCGCGCGGGAGATCTTCTGGCTGTCGGTCACGGGGATCATGACGGAGCCGACGGTGAGGCAGTTGAAATAGTCGTCAATGAAGATCAGCACGCCGAGGGTGAAGGTCGCGAGCAGCGCGCCGGCCTTGGAGTGGATGTGGCTCGCGGCCCAGCGGCCGAAGGCTGCGGAGCCGCCGGTGGCGTTGACGAGCGCGACCATGATGCCGAGCATCACGAGAAAGAGGAAGATACCGGCGTTATCGGCGATGGAGGCGGTCAGGCCGTCGTTGATGATGGTGTCGATCGCGCCGATGGGGCTGAAGTCCGTGGCGAGCAGCGCGCCGACGACGATGCCGATAAAGAGGGAGGAATAGGTTTCCTTCGTCAGCAGGGCAAGGCCGATGGCGACGATGGGAGGTACGAGGGACCAGAAGGTGTTGACGAACATAGGGTTCTCCTTTCGCGCAAAAAAATTTAAGCCATGACTTCCATCATGACTTAAACACAACACCCTGTCTGCAAGCGCATTCGGCCGTATCCCGATCATGACAGCTCTCCGCCCTTCGGCGACAGTCCGACGGATGTTATCCCCCGGCCCGGTGGACGCGCAAACAGGAATTTACACGCCCCCTCGGCGGCCTCCCCTTTCGTTCTCCGGTTCCTGCCGGTCATGCAGAACTACTGATGTCAGCCGCGCCTCTATCAAGACTTATTAAAAACACTACACACTATACACCCGTGGCGCGAAATGTCAAGAGAAATTGTGAATTTTCTGTGACTTTTCCCTGTATTTTCCCGTTTTGTGGCGAATTGGCGCGGGCTTACTGCGCCGCGCCGCAAAAGCCAATCGTCAGATAGCGCCGAAGCATCTGCAAAAAGGTGACGTGTCCCACGTCCTCGCCCGCGAGAATGGGCAGCTCGGCGACCGTGTTCCCCGCCGCGTCGCGCACCGTGAGCCGTCCGATCGTATCGCCCGCGTACACCGGCGCGGCAACGGGCGCCTCCAGCGTGACCTCCTTCGTGAGACCGCCCGCGAGCGCCTTTTCCACCAGCAGCGCGTTCTCGCTCGTGAGCACCGGCTGCACCGCGGACCGCACGCCGAGCGTCACCGGCACCGGCGGCAGCACCTCGTCGGGCACGACCGTCACGAGCGACCAGGTCGAAAAGCCGTAATTGAGCAGGCTCCTGGCGTCGGAAAAACGCTCATCGCTCGTCCTGCCTTTGAGCACGACCGCAATCAGCTCCATGCAGTTCTTCTCCGCCGTGGCGCTCAGGCAGTAGCCCGCCGCGTCGGTCGAGCCGGTCTTGAGGCCGGTCGCGCCGTCGTAGAAGCGGATGAGCTTATTCGTGTTCACGAGCATGGACTCCCCGCCGCGCAGCGAGTCCATCCACACGGTCGTGAACTGGCGGATGTCGGGGTGTCTGAGGATCAGCTCGCGCGACATAAGCGCGATGTCATAGGCGCTTGTGAGGTGTCCCTCCGCGGGCAGGCCCGTGCAGTTGACGAAGTGCGTGTCGTTCATGCCGAGCTCCTGCGCCCGTGCGTTCATGCGCTCGACGAAGGCATCCTCGCTGCCCGCAAGGTGCTCGGCGAGCGCGACCGCCGCGTCGTTCCCCGAGACGATGCACACCGCCTTCAGAAGGTCGCGCACGGTCATCTGCTCGTTTTCCCTGAGCCAGATCTGACTGCCGCCCATGCCCGCCGCGTGCGCCGAGCCGGTCACGACGTCGTCATAGCTTAGCGCGCCGGAGTCGATGGCCTCCATCACCAGCAGCAACGTCATGATCTTCGTCACGCTCGCTGGCTCGCGCGGCGTGTGTTCGTCCTGCGCGAAAAGCACCATGCCGGTCTGCTTTTCCATCAGCAGCGCGCTTGGACAGCTCACCGCCGGTCCTGCCGCCGAGACGGACACGCACAGTATCAGCGCCGCCAGCACGGACAATACCCCAAATTGTTTCATCGCAAGGCCCTCCCCCGATCCGTTTCTTTGGCCTATCCTATGCCCCCGCCGGCCTGACCATGCGAAATATCTTCCCACTTCGCAAATTTCGCCTTGCATTGCGCGTGAAAGTCTGTTATAATAGCTTCACCTTGCAGGGTTAGTACATCGGTAGTGCATCGGCTTCCCAAGCAAAAGATGTATTCGCAAGGAAATCCTTTGTTTTCAACGGTTTCGCGGTTTTTGAAAACAATTTTTTTGAAATTGTCACGCTAAATGTCACTCTATGAATTTTATATGCGGATGTCGTCTAATG
>CAVKBJ010000082.1:0-25532 GCA_963654505.1 Lachnospiraceae bacterium | reverse complement strand
GCGTAGGAGCCACCCATCATCACGCCCTTGACGTCCATAGCGCTGACCTCGATATACGGGAGTCCGCCCGGCTCGAAGCCGAAGGTCACACCGGAGATGAAGCCGACGAACACCGTCTCGAGCGCGTCGAGATAGCCGAGGCGGATCGTGACGGAGTTGCCCATCACCACCTGCGACTTAACCTTGCTGTAAAAAAATTTTCCGCTCGCGGGATCGTAGGAATCGAACAGGCGGAACGAGGCGACCGACGCTTCATAGCCCGCGCTCAGCTCCACGTGGATGTCGTTCACGGCCATACCGGCGCTCACGCTGTCGAACGCCTTGTCTCCCATGAGCACCTGTGCCCGCGGGTGGGCGAAGTCAATGTATTTATCCTGCAAGCCCTGATAGCTGTATTCGCCGGTGCCGGTGACGCCACCGGACAGGCCCGATACGCTGGGGAGCGCCATACGTGATCCCTCCTTTCCGTCTCTTCGATCTCTGCGATCAGAACGCGCCGAGGTTCAAAAGATTGCCAAGCTCCTGCCCAACGTCCTTGCCGCGCTCGAGCTGTCCCGATTCGATTCCCTTGTTGAGAGCTTTGTCCCAATACTGAACGTCCGCGCCGGACTCGACCTGCTGGGCGATGTTCAAGCGCACGGTACTCCGCACGGGGCGGCCCGACACGGAAAACATATTATACTGCGCCTGCGCCTCAATAATTTGACCGGTAAAGGCCATGTCCGCCCAGCGGAACGTCACGACGCGGGTCTGCGGCCGCATGAGAGCGGCGATCAGACCGTCGGTCTGCGGCTGAACGGTGTAGCCGCCCTTGGCGGCCGTGGCGATGCCCGCAGCGGAGGAGATAGCGCCGCCCGTGGACAGGCTGAACTTTTCCGCCATGAAGGCGTCCTTTGGGTTCATCGCGTCAAAGACCAGCTCGACCGACAAAACGACCATCGGCGGGCGCGAGTTTTGGCTCGGTACGTTGCTGTCCGCGTTTTTTTGCAGATAGGTGAACGGAATGGCTTCGGCATTCGCTTGAATATTCAACGAGGAGGGATTGTACTGCACCTGCATCACGCACACCTTGCCCGCGCTGCCGCCCAGGGCGGTGCTGGTCGCGCTCATCCCCGAGGCCGCACCGAGCAGGGCGGCCTCTGTCGAGACCGCGACCTTAGACGAGTCCACCTCTGAAGCGTCGAGCTTGTGAATGACAAGCAGCGCTTTCTGAATATTCCCCAGTGCGGAGGTAGAGAGCACCTGCCCCAGTCCCACGCTTACACGCCCCTTTCGTTCAGATTCGTTCAGATGAAGTTTAGAGATTTAGATTTAATAGATTTTCCGTCGTTTGCTCGACCTTGACGAGATTGCTCGTCTCGCCGCCGAAGGCTTGATCGAAGCTCTTGTACCAGCCGTCGAGCATATTGTGATCCATCTCGTGCTGGATGCGCAGATTTACCTGCGCGCGGATGGGCCGGCCCGACGGGGAAAACATCGTATAGCTTGCCATGACGGTATTGAGCTGACCGATGAAAACGAAATCCGCCCAGCGGAAGCTGATCGAGCGCGTGTAGGGATTCCGCAGCGCGGCGACAAGTGCTTCCACCTGCCCCTGCACGCTGTGCGTCTCGCTTTTGCCTGCCGCGTCCTTCCCGAGCTTGACAAGGTTGGACACGCCCTGCGTGGTCAGCCCCGCGGTGAATTTATCCCACATGAAAGCGTCGTAGGTTTGCATATCGTCGAAATACAGCGTCACGCTCAGAGTGAGCTTCGGGTCCTCCACGGCCATCGTGCGGCTGCGGCCCGTGGTGCTGTCCTGTTCGCTGCGCGGCACAGCGGAGGCGTTGAGCAGCAGCTCAGATGGGTTGAACTGCACACGCAGCATGCGTTCCGTGCTTTCTGGATAACTCGGTGGGGAACCGGTGTTGAGAGCCGTCTCGGTCGCCGTTACGACGCTGAGGGGCGACTGCCCCTTCTCGGCGAGAGACTTCACCTTGCTCAGAGCGCCGCTGCTGCCGGTATCGCCGCTGCCGGAATTTGCGGTGCAGTCGCGGTAATCATGGATCACGAGCAGCGCAGTCTCGATGTTTCCGGTGATGGAAGCCTTGGCCTGCTGGCCGATACTCATTTCCATCGTTCCCCTCCTTTCCGAAGATT
This sequence comes from Lachnospiraceae bacterium, assembly GCA_963654505.1. Classification (GTDB taxonomy): domain Bacteria; phylum Bacillota; class Clostridia; order Oscillospirales; family Oscillospiraceae; genus Hominicoprocola. The sequence goes on along the minus strand of CAVKBJ010000082.1, from coordinate 23,393 downwards.
TTCTGCCTGCTTACAGTCTCCCGCGGCGGCTGCGTTCGGATTGCAGCCGTTTTTCCATCTGACGGTAGACCTGATCGGAAATATTGCGCATCTGCCGCGCGAGCGTGCGGTTCACCAGCTCGGCGATGTCCTCCGTTGTCTGTGCCGTTACGCGGCGCTCGATCTGATTGACGTCCACCTGATGGGATGTCTCCCGCGTGATGTGTTCCTTTGTTTCGATACGCTGTGTCTCGGTGCGGCGGCGTTCATCCATTTGTTCAAGCAGCTCCTCGGTTGTCTCTGCGGCGTTCTGCTTGTGTACAAATTTCATTGCCGGCGGGGGCACGGATGCCTCCTGCGTGGGGGCCTGCGGTCTTACGGACTCGCGAAGCAGCCGCTCGACCGCTTCGCTCGCGGGACGGTAGGTTGCCTCCTCACGCGCCGGTTCAGGTGAGGGATGCGTCAACTCGGGCGGGGCTTCGCGCACCGCCTCGCGTAGCGCGGCGTGCAGCGCACCCTGATTGCCGGGGCGCAGCAGTCCCTTTGCAAGCGTGCCCTCGGGGTCCTTCTGATAGGAAAGCACCGTTTCATACAGCTTTCGCTCGCCTGCATCCGCTTGAGAGAGCAATACCTGCTCGGCGGGGGTGAACGTCGGATGCTGAAGCTCGGGTGCTTCCGTGCCCGCGTCGTAAAGCTCGCGCAGCACCGTTTCCGGCTGATCGAGCGCGCGGAGCGCATCGCGCATGGTACGGCGAATGTCCGGTGCGGAGGGAAGCGCTGTGGGAGACTTCTGCTCCGCGTTCCGCACTTTTTCCAAGATCGTTCGGTTGCGCTGGTCGATGCGCGCGATCTCCTCACGCAGCACCTCCGGCGCGCTTTCCTCCGCCTCGGTCAGCGTCAGCGGGACTGGCGGGAACGGCTGCGCGGACTGCCGCTCCATGATGCGCGGAGAAAGGATCGGCTGCTGTTCCCCATCAGTTTGCTCAGATTGCTCGGGCGCGGGGTAGATCGTTTCGACCCGCTCATGCCACTCGCTTTGCTCGAGCCGTTCCAGCTCGCGCCGCAGCACGGCACTCTGCGTGGAATGCTGCGGCGGCTGGGGGCGCAGGGATGCTTGTTCAGGCCACCGCTCCGCAAGGTGCATTGGGAAAACCGACGGCTGTTCTGCCTCGGCCGGTGTCAGCGGGACCGGCGGGAACGGCTGCTCAGACTGCCGCTCCATGATGCGCGGAGAAAGAATCGGTTGCAGTTCCCCATCGGTCTGCTCAACTCGCTCTGGCGTGGGGTAGATTGTTTCGACCCGCTCATACCGCTCGCTTTGCTCGAGCCGTTCTAACTCGCGCCGCAGCACGGCGCTCTGTTTGGAAAACTGCGGCGGCTGGGGACGCAGGGATGCTTGTTCAGGCTGCCGCTTCACAAAGCGCATTGGGAAAATCGGCGGCTGTTCCGTCTCGTCCTGCTCGTATCGCACAGGCGCAGGATGGATCGTTTCGACCCGTTCGTACCGTGCGCTTTGCTCAAGCCGCTCCAGCTCATGCCGCAGCACGGTACTCTGCACGGAGGGCTGCGGCGGCTGGAACTGCGGAAGCATCTCCGCGGCGAGCGGCGGAACATCCATCCTCATGCGCGGCGCGGTCTCGGCATGGATGATCTGCTCGAATAGCTTTTGTGCGTTCTCGTCCCACACCGGCCAACGCTCCGCACGGGGCAGGAGAGAGGTCGGCTCATCTTCCTGCACTTCCTCCGCCGACCGCGCTGGCGTGAGCGCCGCGCGGGGATAGACCTGATGATAAAAGCTGCTATATTCACGTATCTCCTGCGCGAAATTCGACCACGCAAGCTCTGCTTGAAACGACTGCATCGTCTGCAGAATGGCGCGGCTGTGATAGTCCTCAAAGCGTGCGAGCGTGTTTTCCGACGTCCGATAGAGGGCCTGCCGCAGCTCGAGCCATTGCTCGTGCCGCAGCTCAGGGCGATGGAACACTTCCATGATCGTGCTGTCCACCACGCTCAAAAGCGCGGCAGCCGCCGCCTGCGAGAGCACCTGCTCGCTGCTTTGCGGCGCGTCGAGCAGTCCGCCGGTCTCGTAGAGATTTGTATGCTGCACGAGCTGGAGCCGCGGCCGTTCGTACACGCGCTCCTTGAGCTGTGCGAGCGTGAAGCTGTCGGACATACGAAGCTGTTCGGCAAGGCGCAGCTCGCGATCACGGAGCACGCCCACCGTGCCCGACTGTGTGTGCGTAAGCGCGCGGATCGTCTCTACGGTGCTTGCCGTGTCCATGCGTTTCAAAATGGCGAGCGCCAAGGTCACGCGCGGATCGGCGGGCGGCTGCGCCGCGCCTTCCTCCGTGTGCGGGGGAAGAGGCAGAGAGGGCGCGCTTTCACCCGCGGCCTGCCGCTGCTCGATGCGCGTCAGCCCCTCGCGGTAGAGCTTCGTCATGTGGACGATGCTCTCATTCTCCACGCGCAGGGCGCGTACCTGCTGCATAAATTGCGACACATCGGTGATTCCCAAGCGGTGGAGCACCGTTGTGATATATACCTGATCCTGATAGGTGAAGTGCTGCGTGCCGTCGAGCAGGATGCGGTTGACCACATTGTTCACCACGTCCAGCGTGACACTGCGCACGTCCACCGTGCTGCTTTGGTCCACAAGCGTCGTCATGCCGCCCGTTTCCTCGGGCAGCTCGGGCGGCGCGGTTACGAGAAAGAGCAGATCCTTGGGCGCGAAATGCGCCCCTAAAAGGCCGTAGTTGCCCAAAATGCGCTCGCTGAAGCCTACCGCACCGGCGGTCAGAGTCTGCCCGATATGCACTTGAATGGGGGCTTTGAGCGTCAGCATAGGGACCTCCTGCTCTGTGATGCCGTGACCGGTAGGGATCGCGCGGACGGAAGACCGCCGCGCCGGCTGTTACGTTGTCGGATCGTCAGCGGCTTCCGATGCCGCCGTGTCCTCCGGCACCGTTGTCGTCTCGGAGAGCAGCTTGCGGGCCGCCTCCATATACTGGCACGCTTCGCGCACCAGACGTTCTTCCCTGCAAGTGCTTTGGGAAGATTTCTCTACCTCGCCGTAGGCGGTATTGACGGCAGGCTCGTCGTCGTTTGAGAGCGATTGTAGCTCGTCGTTTTTCTGTTTGCATTTATCATACTGAACGGCACATTCCGCCTGTGCCGCTGTGCCGCTTTCTTTGCGGAGCTTGAGGTTCGTAAGGCTGTTTTGCAGCAGGGGAATCTGCTTCGTACTCGTCCGGACCGCATTCTCCGCGTCGGCGAGCGCGCGTTCGGCAAGGCTCTGCGCGTCGCGTGCGACACGCGCACGCTCGTCGGCACTGCGGTAAGCCTGTGCGGCAGTTTCCGCCTTGGCGCGGGCGGCATCGGCCTCTGCCTGCGCGCTTTGAAGCGCCGCATTCGCTTCCGCAAGCTCTGCGTCTGGCTCCGCAGGCTGGCTCTTAGTCTCCGCGCGTTGGCGTCTGACGTCGTTTTGCGCGTTGGATGCGCGCCGATACGCCGTTTCCTTCTCGCTCTGTGCAGCCTGTGCGGCGTTCATCTCTGCCTTGAGCAGAAGAGCTGCCTCCTCTGCCTCATCTGCGATCTGTTTTTTCGTTTTTCCGTCCGCGCCCTCCGTCTCGGCAAGCACGCCCCCCGCGCTGACAGCCTTTTTCAGCTGATCGAGCGCTTCACCCAACTCACTGATAAGCGCGTCCATGTCGTCGGGAACGAGCTCGCTCTCTGCGCGCTGCTTGGCCTCCAGTGCCTTTTCATACAGCGCCTGACCGAGCGCCTTGAGCTCCTTGACGCCTTTGCTGTCCACGGTCTTTGCGTTAGTCGGTGTGGTTTTGACGTCCTCGGAGATGTTGTCGCCCACCTCGCTCCACGGTATGTCCACGCAGAGCATCTCGCGGTAGCCGAGCGTCGTTGTCTCCACAAGAAGGCCGGACTGGTCTGCGACCAGATCGCCGTAGGTCTTTTTCATCACCGTACAACCGGTGAACACGTAGGTTCGGGCAACCACCCCCGGAATAAACTGGTCATGGCTGCGGCTGACGAACAGCAGCACCGGCAGTACAAGATCTGCGCCGAGCGGCAGCGGATCGACATAATCCACGCCGACGTAGCGCTCTATTTCCAGCGTGAAGGGACGGGAGATGGGCTTGCGCCTCATGTGAACGTAATCGTTCAGGCCACCCTCCTGAATGTAGTCATACTCCAGCTCTCTTGAGAATGCCCTCACGCTTTTACAGGGCAGATCGAACAGCATCTCCACGCGCAGCATGAAATTGAAGTTGACCAGGGGATTTTTCCCCTGATTCCATACGACCCAGTTCTGGTCTGAAATGCTGGCCATGGCGCCGTGCCTCCTTACCCGTTATTTTCTGCCAAATTCAAGAATGCTTTTTTCCTTTTTCTTTTTTGAGGGATTGAGACTGCTGTTGATGGAGGAGATCTCCTCGCACCACTTACGGCGGCTGGCATGATCGAGCGCCAGCACGTCCTCCGAGCTCCAATGGAAATAGTAGGAGATGAAGCTCATCTCGCGGTACAACTCCTCCTTCGGGTACAGCGTTATCCCTCTCGTGTAAAATTTATGGGGACCTCAAAGCGCTTTCCGCAGTCGGGGCACACGACCTGCATGGTTGGCGGCTCGACGTTGTTGATGCGCTGGTACATATCCTGCAAAAACGCAAGATCCGCCGTGAAAAGGCGCTCGACGATGGTCGGCACCACGGCGTCCATCCCCTCCAGCTCCGTGATGACGGCGGAGAGGACCACAATGGTCAGATAGGACGGGTTGGACAGCACGCGTGGATCGCGCGTGGCGTAGATCTCGTCGCCGGCGGTGGCAAGACGCATCTTGCCGCGCTTGTGGACAACGCCCTGCTGGTCAACGTAACCCTTGGGCAGCTCAAAATCAAATACGGTCGTCATCGTTTCTTAAACCTCCCTTTGTGGGGAGGGCGGAGCGCTCCGCCCTCCCCACAGGCTGTGCGCTTTAGTTGGGGATCGTCATTTCCTCGTAGGCAAGCTCGATTGTCTCGATCGCCACCTCGCTCGCCGAGGCGTTCAGGTCGGGGCCGCTGTACTTGCATACCCACGCTTCCTTGAGCGTCCAAAGGATATTGCCCTTGGTGGCCTCGTAGGTGGAGCTGGGGGAACCGTCGCGGATGTCGAGCAGCTCAATGGTCACGGTGGTGCGGGGGATCGCGCCACGCGTCTCGCTCACGCAGTCCTGCACCCACTTCTTGAAGCCGTTGCCGATGGTGTAGCCCATCTTGAGAGTGATGTTGCCGTGCTTGACAAGGCCGGGGATCTTCACGGGCGCCAGAGAGTGCGCGTTGCCCTGACGGAATTCCACCACGTCCACGCTCGCGTCGATGCCGGTGACCTCGCTGAAAGCGGCCATCGTGCCGGTCAGGTCGGGGACGGACACGAGGAAGTTCATTTTAGTCAGCGGATAAGCCATACCCGCGCTGTTGATATCGGTAGCCATAGCTCAAATCTCCTTTATCGTAATGATGAAAAATGGGGGTCTATGTCCTCTTTAGCTTATTCGGCGGCTTCGCCGGCGGCCTCGGAGGTGAACTGGGTCACGCGGAAGATGACGAACTCGGCCGGACGGCTGGGCGCGATGCCGATTTCGCAGATCAGGCGGCCATTCATAATATCGTCGCGGCTCATGGTGCTCGGCCCGATGTCCACAAAGAATGCCTCGGCCGGCGTCTCGCCGGCGAGCATACCGGCGCGGAACATATTCTCAAGGAAGGAGGACACCGTCATCTGCACGCGCGCCCAAAGCGAAGAATTGTTCGGCTCAAAGACTACCCAGTTGGTTGCGGCCTTGATGGACTGCTCGACGTAGATGAACAGGCGGCGGACGTTGACGTACTTAAAGCTCGCGTTGGAGCTGGCCGTGCGCGCACCCCAGACGCGGACGCCCTGCCCAGGCAGCGCACGGATCAGGTTCACGCCCGCAGGGTTGAGAATATCCTGCTCGCCGTTGTTGTAGCCGATGGAAAGGCCGGAGCACTGGACGATCTCATTGGCGGGAGCCTTGTGAACGCCGCGCGTCACGTCGGTGCGGGAGTACACGCCGGCGACGGAGCCGGACGGCGGAACGAAGCCGGCTTTCTTGGTGATGGGATCGAACACCTGCACCCAGGGGTGATACATGGCAGCGTAGGTGGAGTCCACGATGCCGCGGTATTCGACCACATCGTTGACCTTGACCTTATCCTTGGGAATGTCAAGAATGGCGAAGCGGTTCTGCTGGTTCTCGCAGTGCGCGACCAGAGAAACGACAACCTCGGGAATGGTGATGCCGGGGACTGCGATGATGCTTGCCACGGTATTTTCGATGAAGGACTGGATGCCGGTGCGCTTGCCGGGACCCTTGTCCTCGCCGATGTAGGTGCCGGCGTTGACCTCAGCCATAGAGCCGTCGCTGCCGCCGGTAAAGGCCAGCGTGCCGACGAGCTTGCCCTCACCGAAGATCAGGCTGACGGGATTGGCGATCTCGGGCGCAGCTTCCACGCTCTCGACAGCGAGGATACTGCTGGCCTTGAGCTTTTCAGCCAAATAGCCAGTGGAACTGGGGTTCAGGTTCACACCGGAATAGACCTCGGTCTCGCCCTCGTAGCGAACGGTAATGTCCATCTCGACGGAGTAGAGCACAGCCTTGGGAACGAGCGCGGTATCGACGGGATCGCCGGCGAACGCCTGCTCAAAGGTGACGGTGTTTTCAAAGATGGCGGCGATGCGGTTGAGCTCGCCGGCAAACTCGATGAGGTCGCCCTCGGCAAAGCCGGCGGTGCTCTTAGCGGTGTAAACGGTGTCGCCCTCCTTGGCGATGAGCTGCATCTTGCGCTTGTTGACGGTGGTGAAGCTCACGAGAATGCGGTTGCCCCACTTGCCCTCATTTGCCGCGCGCAGCGAGAGAATGCCTGCCTTGGCCACAGCCACCTTCGCGTCCTCGGGGATAACGCGGGCGACGAAGCAGCGTGTGCCGCCGTTGGTGAAGAACTGCTCCACCGCGTAGGGCAGATAGCGGTACTCACCGTGGGTGTACTCGCTCAGGTAGCCGCCGAACTGCCGCTGGAAGTCCGCGAAGCTGGTCACGAGAGAGGGCGCGCCCACCGTGGGGCCCTTCACCGTCATGCCGATAAAGCCTGCGGTGCTTGTGCCAACGCCTTCGATGGCACGGGGGGAGGAATCGTATTCCTCCACATAGACGCCGGGAGAGAGATACTCAGCCATAGTTTTTTTGATCTCGGGCGATGTGCCCGAAACCTTCCTCCTTTCATTTTCAAACAAAATGTTTTGTTATGAACTGACGATGCGATTTATGCTTTTGCGGTCACTTGACCGGGGTTCATGATGGAAATGGTGCCGCCGTAGGCACAGGTGAGCTTGCCCTCGCTCGTAAGGATGGGCTTCCCGCCCACACGGACCTTGCCGGGGCAGACCCACGCGCCTGCTGGCGCGGGGACGCACGGCTGCGGCGTCAGCACGCCGAGCGCCGCGGCCGTGGCCGCGGCCACGAGGGGATTGGCCAGCGAGGTACACATTCCGCAGCTGCCCACGTTGCTGATGGGCGCACAGTCCGCGATGCTGGCCGCGGGCTTTCCGCCCACGCGGATGTTCAGCTGGTTGGTTGGATTGATCTGGCCGGGTGAGGTGCCCATCGTGCAGAGACAGCTCGCGCCCGCCACCACCGGTATGCCCATCTCAGGTACCCCCTTCCTGCTCGAGCCGCGTTTCCTTGCGCAGATCCGCGGCACGGAAATGTGTCTCACCGTGCACCTTCCAGCGCAGGAGCCATCGGGCCTCCGTACCGTCGTCGCGCACACACAGGCGGTATCGTCCGTCCGCGCGGCAGCTGCCCAGTACGACGGGGCTGATAGGGAAGTAGCTACGGAATTCCGTCTTCAGTACGCGGTCGATCTTCGCGCTCTGGTCGTCGAGCATTTTCACGATGCGGAAGGGTTCGTAGGCGCCGCTGTCGGGATCGACGAGCGCGTAGAGCAGTCGGTTCATCGACAGATGGTGCGGATTGGAGAGCTTGACGATGCGCTTGCGCGGATCAAATTCGCGGATGAGACAGGCGTTGTCACCCGCGCGCACGGCGGAAAGCTCCTCGATGCCGTCGAGCACGCCCTCCACCGTGAGCAGCTCCGTGACGCCGACGTGGTTCCGGCTGGGAATGAGCGGAAGCCCCAGCAGGGGAACGCCCCTACCCATCGCGTCGAGATCCACCTGTGCCCGCGCCGGTTCGTAGTCGGGAGAAGATACCTCCAGTTGAAACTGCCGCAGGCCGATGCCCTGAAAGATTAGCAGTCCGTCCTTCATGACGAAGCGCTGGGGCGTTCCGTCGGCGCGGACCGTCGTGCCGACGCCGCTCACGCCGATGCCCGTCGTGGTGTCCACGAGCCGCAGCGCCAACTCGAGACGATGGGTGAACGCCGTGATCTTCTCCATCTTATCCACCCCCTCTTCCGTCGAGCATCCCGATGTTGAACTCCGCCTCGGTGACGCGCGGCGAATCGACAACGATCTCGCTCGAGAGGAACACGGGCGCCGCCTTGTAGAAAAGGCTGACCTGATAGGGTTTGTTGATAGCGGACCAGACGCGCACCTTATCCTCCATCGATATTTTGGCGGGTGAGAAGATGATGGGAGGTTCCCGTGTTTCCAGCCAGCTTTGCAGCCGGACGGGCTCCACAGAGTTGCCGTCGTTGATGATCTGCGCCACGCGGCCGAGAATTTTTTGCGTGTCGGCGGCCTTGAGTCCCATTTGGGACGAGCCGTTGATGAAGAGCATATAATACAGGCTGTAGGGCCTTGGCGGGCGGCGCAGACGGGTCTGCCCCGTGCCCACCAGAGAGGGGATGGCGACCTCGCCCTCCTCGCGGATGTCGTAGAGATACAGGCCGAGGATATAGTCCACATCCTGCTCTGCCGGCGAGGATACGGAAATGTTGTTGGGCGACGGGATCGGCTCAGGGCACATTTTGTCCCGCAGGATGCGCACCATGTGCTGTGACACGTCGGATATGATAGGATAATCGGCCATAGCATCACTCCTTTCTGTTGTCCCGTCTCACGCCGAGAGGAACAGGGCGAAAAGCTCCTGCGCCCTTGCAAGATCGGTATCGTCCACCGCGGCGCCGAGCGTCGTGTTGACAAGGTACACCGCCTGCACGCCGAACTGCTCGTAGGCATATTCCTCCGGGATATGCACGCCGTTGAGATAGCGGGCGCTGCGAGCCATCTTTTCGGTCTTTTCGCCGTCGCGGTCACGCAGAACCTGCGCGGAGTAAACGGTGAAGCCGTAGTAATCTCTGCCGCGGGCAAGCACGCCAAGCGAGGCGTTCTTATTCCACACGTAGCGCCGACCGGTGAGCGTCTGTACCGCCGAGAGCGGCAGATATTCCCCCGCAGCGTCCTGCACACGATCGAAGATCATCAGGTTGCCAAGGTTTCGCTGCGTCTGCGTTATTGACGAGATAAGCTGCATTGCGGCGCGGCTGCCGGTCTCATCGTAATAAAGCTGAAGGGCTGCGAGCTGCGCGATCGCGTCACGGGCCTCCTGCTGTGTCAGCCCGCCGGTCCCGAGCAGCTTGGTCGAACCGCTGCCCGTGGTCGAACCGCTGCCCGTGGTCGAACCGCTGCCCGTGGTCGAGCCGCTGCCTGCGGTCGAACTGCTGCCCGTGGCCGAGCCGCTACCTGTGGTCGAACCGCTGCCCGCAACCGAACTACTGCCTGTAATCGACCCGCTCCCCGCAGCCGAGTTGCTGTTGAAGTAGTCCTGACTGATTTGGCGGAGCTGAGCGGCGCTCAGTTCGTCGCGCAAGGCGTTGGGATTGTCCACGATCGCCTGCTCGATGGCATCGATCAGAGCACTGTTGTTACTGCTGCCGCCACTGCCGACGGTGGACTGGAGTTTATTGTAAATGCTCTGCATCGCCGGGAGGACCAGCTTGGGATCGGTCGCCAACAGGCCGGAGAGCGCGTCCACTGCATCGGACGCAGCGGCATTCCCCTCAGCTGTACCGGCGTCAAGCCCGTCGAGTGCGGACTGCTTGAGCTGCGCTACCATCGCGCCGAGCGAACCGTCCGAAAGGCTGTTTTCCAAATTGGAAAGCTCCGCCTTAGCGGCACTGAGCTGATTTTGCAGGTCGGCGTTGTCGGGAGCGGCGGCGCTCTGCGCCTCCAAATCGCTGATGCGCTCGCGCACCTCGCCGATGCGCGCGGCGGACTCCGCCTCAAGCGCGCGCATACTCTCCTCCACGGCGTTGATCTGCTCCTCGATCGCCTTCGCGCCGGCAAGATCGTTCTTATCCAGCGCCGAGAGTCGCTGCGTTTGCAGATCTGCCTTTTCCGCCGCCAGCTCATCCATCTCGTTGCCGCCAGAGGCCAGCTCCAGCGCGCGGCGCTTGTTCGTCAGGAAAAGAATATGGTCATCGACCGAGGCAAGCGAGGTCTCCGCGAAATCGTCCTGCGGGACGGAGGAAGCGAAGCTCTCCGTCGTCAGCGCAAGGCGCTCGTCGATGAAGGTGATGCCGCTTTGCGGATCGATGCGGCTGCACTTGGCCTCGATGAAAAATTCCAGCTCTCCGCGGCGGGTGTTTACCTCGCCCTCATTCTCGTTGATAAAGCGGTTGAGCAGCGCCTGCGCCGAAAGCTTTGCGACCTCGGCCTTGTACTCCGCGCTCTCGCCCTTGCCGAGCGCCTCCGTGTAGGCGGAGGTGCCCTGCGGCAGCAGCGTGCCCTCGAGCAGTGCAAGCTCACGCGGACGGTCGGAGATCACGTCGTTCAAAATATTGTCAAGCAGCAGCAGATTTGCCACGTCCGTATCGCAGGCCGCGTGGTTGTCGGCCTGCGCATGGTCGATGAGGTCGTTGGAGAAGCCGTACTCCGTCTTGCTCATCACCGTGGTTCCCTCGTCGAGCATTTTACCTCCGTAGGTGATCATGGCCTCCTGTACGTTGCCGAGGCTCTCGGACACGGCGCTCATCAACTCGGGATCGGTGTTGAGAATATCGACGGTCCTTTTGTCGTCGCCCTCGCCGGTGGTGATGGAGGTTGTCTCTCCCTTGCCAAGCTCGTCGAGATATTCCGAGAGCAGCGGCTCAAGCAGCACGAACACCTCGTAGCGCCGCGCAGCGTCCACCTCCTCCATCACGGCGGTGACCTTTTCGATCTCTCGCGCACCGCCGTCATTCCCCGTCAGCACATTGAGGTAGGCTTGCAGGGCGGAGAGCTTTTCGTCCAGCTCACGGATCGCCGCGGGGCCGTCCTCGCCGCTGACGGGCGTTTCCCATATCTCGTCGATGCGCTTCGTGACATCGTTCTCGCCCTGTGTCTCGCGCACCTGATCGTACTGCATTTTAAGCGGCGAAAGCTCGTCGAGCGACTCCAACTCGTAGGGGCTGCGGATATCGAAGATATTCACCGTCTGCCCCGTGCGCAGGTCGTAGGTGAGTTTGTCGGACTTTGTGTGGTACTCAAAGTACAGCGCTTCGATCTCCTCATCCGTGACCGGCGTACCGGCGGTCGTGATGTCCGCGAGCGAGGAGGCGGATGAGATGTTGAACCATGCATCGCCGCCAAGCTCTGATTTGTAGTAGATCTGATCCTGACCGGAATTCTCCGCCGACTGCTCGGCGATCTCATAGAGACTGTCCGTCAGTGCGGAGAGATGAATGAGATGCGTGCCGATGGCCAGTGTGGAGGTCTCAATGTCCTTCGCCTTGATGTGGACCGCGCGATCCTCGTCCCAAAAGCCGGTCACGCGGAGCGCGCCGAACGTCAGCGCCGAGGCAAGAGCAAGCGTCAGCAAAGCGGCGAGGCCGCGTCTGATGTGTCTTTGTTGGGTCATTGCCGCCTCCTTTCTCATTCCGCGGATACGATGGTCACCAGCTCCTGTGTCGAGGTGTCGAAGCGGACGCGCATAAGCTCATTGCCCGCGCGGTCATACAGTCCCGCTGTCACGTCGTCCAAACTGGTGATGAGCAGCGTCAGGTAGGAAAAGCTCTCCCGCACGGAGCGCTGCTCGGTGGTGTAGACGCTTTGCTTACCATAGGTGAGCGTGTAATACGATGCGTTTTCCGCTGCGTTGACGTCCAGCTTCAGCTCGGAAACGGACACGCCGCCCTGTAGTGTGGTGTTTACGGTATAGGTGCCGACCACGCGCTCTGTTTCCTGCGGCGGTGCTGTTTGCTCTATGTCGAGCACGTCGCGCGGAACCGAAGCGTCCACCTCGCATTCATCCACATAGGTGTCGCCGTTGTAGAGCCGGATGGTCAGCGTGCTCGTGTCCTGATAGTCGAGCGTCAGGTGGCGCAGCTCCGTACCGACCGTCGTGCGTTCGCCGATCTGTGTGCCCGCGTACCAGATCTCATAGCTGTCGATCGCGGGCTCAAAGCCCTCGGGGATGCCCACGCCGATGTAGAACGTCAGGTCGGCTACGCTGGTGTAGATGTAGTAATAGGGATCGCTGATGGGATCGAGCACCGCGTAGGCGTCGCCGCCCTCTCCGGCGTCGAGTGCCATGCCGGTGTTCTTGAGATATTTTGAAACAGCGCCGCAGGTCAGGCGGTCGAATCCACTAAGGGTGTCGTTATACTCCTTGAGCGCGTCGAGCGCGTCCTGCTGTGCGGTCTGATAAGCCTCCTGCTCGTCGGCGACCTCGGTATAGGTTGCCTTGCCGATGCGGTTGAGCAGCAGCAGACGTTCGAGCGTCTCACCGCTTTTATCGGCAAGGTCGCGCAGCGTTTCGTAGGTGTTCCAGCCGGTCACCACCGCGTCGTAGGTGTCGCGCACCTGTGCGCGCAGCTCCTTTTCAAGAGCGTCCTGATCCTTCTTGGCGTTCCCGTACTCCATGCAGGCGGTGTAGACCGCGTACATCTCGTCCTCGATATAGCGCGTGCCGTCGATCTCACCCTTGAACCACTCTTTCGAGAAGCTGAAAAAGAGGATCCTGATTTCGCCGTTCCACGGCTCATCGAGCGCGGCGAGCATTTCCTTATACTTGATCTGAAACGCGCCGTAGTCCACGTCCATGCCCTGCTTCGCCATATTGATGTAGGTCTGGATATAGTTGAGCTTGCCGCCGTACTGGCTTCGCATCAGGCTCTCATACGAGTTTACGTTGAGCAGCGCCGTAGAGGTCGCCGCCTTCGCCTCGTAGAAGGACTGGTCATGATCGAGCGTATATTGTGTCAGCGCCTCGAGCTGGTCGCGCGGAATGTCGGCCGTTTTGAAGCCGTTGGCAAAGGTATAGCCCACCGTTACGTCCACGCCGATCAGCTCGGAGAGCTTGGTTTTCGCGTTTTCAAATTCGCGCATCGTGGACGAGAGCTTTTTTGTCAGCGTGTCCACCGACGTTTGCGACCGATCCACGTCGGTCTGTGTCGCGTTCCCGGCACGCAGTCCGGCCTGGTTGCGCTCGTGCTGCTCCTGCGCGCTTGCGAGCTGATCCTCTATAAAACCGATGGTCTCCTGCAAGAGATAGACCTCGTAATATTGGCTGTTCACTTTGTGCGTGACCTCGTATTTGAGATCGTCAAGCCCATGGCGGAGCGTGTCGATCTCCGTTTGAATGGTCAGAGGCTTGATATTGAGGTCGTATTCCTCTGTCAGATCGAGCTTTTGCGGAAACTTGAAGCTCAGAAGCGGCGACCAGCGGAAGCTGCGCAGGTTCTTCACCTTGGCACGGATGCCATCCACCGCCTCGACGTACTTCATCTTTTTGAGAATAATCTTATTGTTTTGCTTGCTGATGTCACTGCTCACGCTCAGCGCCATACGCTGCGCCTGTTCGAGCCGGAGGGTGCGCGCGGTCAGCGCGGCGGAGGTGTCCGTGAGCAGTGTGGTGCAGAGCATGAGCGCGCTCAGACCCAGCGCCGTCAATCGCGCGGCGCGGCCACAGTGTCTGCGCTGCATGGGATCGCCCTCCTTTCCTCCAGCGGCTCAAATCAAGCCTTTTCGATGGCGTACATCACGAACTCGGACTCGCCCGCGCCCGTGAAATAGAATGTGTAGAGCAGACCGTTCTGCTCAAAGGTATAGAGATACACCTGAAAATCGCGGTCGTAATCCGACACGGTGTAGGCGTCATCCAAGCTCGCGGTCGCATCGACGCGCACGGTCTCCATGCGGTCGGACTGCTCGGGCGCGAGCAGATTCCACGCCACCGCCTCGGGCAGGTCGATCCACGCGCTGCCATAATAGAGCGGTTCGCCCATCGCGGCGGCCAGCTCGCGCACCGTTCGGCAAACGCCGCCCTCGAGCGGCACCGCACTGCGGAGGACATAGATACGCTCCACCGTCCATTCGTTTTCCAGCGTCGTGCTGCCGTCCTTCACCGCGTAGACCGCGTCGATCTCCGGCATGGTGACGCAGGATTCGTCCGTGCTCAGATAAAGCACACGCTCACCGCTGTAGAGCGACGGGATCTCGCTCGTCGGGCGGTTGAGGAAGTCCTGATAGACGATCTCTCCTTTCAGGAAACTGCCGGTGAACACCTGACTGCCCACGCTGTTGTAAAGCGTACCTGTGCCGGTTCGTTCGCCGGCGACGTAGTCCCCGCTGTATTCGATCACCCCGTTGGGGCGATAACTCGTGCCCTGCCCGTCGTACACGTTGTCGGTAAAGCTGCCGGTGTATTTCGGACTGCCGTTGGAATAATAGAGCGAGCCGCTACCGTTATACTTGCTGGAGGAAAATTCGCCCTCATAGACGATGCTGCCGTCCTGCGCGTAGAGCGTTCCGCGGCCGTTGGCCGCGCCGCCGGACACCTCGCCGGTAAAAGCAAGGTAATCGCCCCGGCCGAGGATATTTACCGTTCCCTTATGAAATTTGAGCGGGAGGGAACGGTAGCGATAGGTTGGTGTCCCGCTGTCGCCTTTGCCAAAGGCGCCCTCGGGGAGCATGGTGGATATGTAGATTACCGAAACGATGCCCACCGCAATCACGATGGCGAAGGCCAGACGCTTGCTGACGAGCCAGCGAAAGACGGGATAGTAGTCGCTCTTGCTGCGCGGCCGGACGTCGGTGAGGTGTGTGAAGAAGTTCCGTATACTGGCGAGGACCTTCGAGCGCAGGAAAGCCGTGGAGGTCCAGAGCTTGAGCTTGATCCACAGCGGCATGATCTTCGCGCGGATCGCGGAGAGAAACAGGTTATACAGGTTTTTCAGGCTCCTTCACCTCCGTTCGTCCGGTCTGCCGGCGCGATGTCCGCAGTTCTCAGAGTTCTGTTCCGAAAAGGCTGTAGTCCACCTTGGCGCTGCCCTCCTCATGGAAGAAGCGCTCGCAGGCGAACAGGTACCAGCGGGCGACGCCGTCGCCCGGGCAGGCCCGCAGCAGCGTGGAGAAAAGATTGCGGGCCAGATAAAAGTCGTTGCGGTAGAAAAGGTTGATAGCCTCCTGAAAGCGGCTGTCGTAGCCGCAGCGAAGGTCGCGTTCCAGCTCGGAGTAGGCGTCGAGGATCTCGTAGAGCTTATACGCGCTGCCGCGCTCACCGGCGGAGACGAAGCCTATGTACCGCGCGGTGAAGCCGCAGCCGGAAAGCTGGTTCCAATACGCCTCCGTCGCCACGATACGAACGCCTGCCTCGTCGAGCTTCGGCGCGTAGCTGCCGAGGAAGTTCAGCTCGGAGGAGGACAGATACGGAAAGAGCCGGTCGTCCCGTCCGGCGATGCCGTAAAGGAAGGACGCGCGGTGCAGGATCAGGCAGGCTCTTGCCTCCGGCACGTCCTCGGCGTGCTGTACGCGCAACTTGCCGAGAAAGTCCAGTCCAGCCTGCACACCGTCCGTTGGCGCGTCGGGGAACAGGGCTTCCATCGCGGAAAGGCGCAGACCGCTCGAAACGATCCAACCGCGATTTTCCTTCGTACAGTCATAAAATACGCCGAAGCTGTGGTTGACGAAGTCCACAAAAGCGGCGTCCTCGAGCGACGCGCGCGCCTCAGAGCGGTTGCCCACCGAGAAAACGCCGACGTTGCCGGTCATGCGGCGGCTGTCGCCCAAACGGATCTCCTCTACCACGGGGCGGTTGAGCAGCTCCGCCATTTTCTCGGGCACAAAGCGCTTATAGGAGCGGATCGTGCAGGCGGCCTCGTAGTCCCAAACGGAGAGGTTCATGCACATCATTTGCAGCGAGCGGTCCATCTGACCGAGTTCATCTTTGCTGACCGAGGCCTCCCGCGCGGCGGAGTCGCCGTCCGATACTCGGTCCATCTGCCGCGTCATCGCCGCCACGGGCGCGGTCATGTACCGCCCCGTCAGGTAGAGCAGCAACGTCCCGATCAGCCACACGGCCGCGAGAATGCCGCCGAGCGGCACGGCGGTGCGCCACGCCGTAAGCAGTCCGGCAAGGACGCTCACAGCGGCAAAGGCCGCAAGCTCCGCCGACAAGAATGCGAGCAATAGAACCGCGCTGCCGACAGCAGTCATGCGCACGGCAATGCGGCGCGCCCCGCGGCCGATCAGATACGCCGCCCAAAGCACAGCGGAGACCGTGAGCCAAAGCACCGCCGCAAGCCGGAGCGGGACTCTCTTGCAGAGCAGCCAGCCGCGACCTTCCGCGCTGAAGACCGGCACCGGAGACTCCTCCGCCTCATCGGTGTAGAACGCGTCGCCATACGGCGTCATAAAGCAGGAGTCGCCGTAGGCCGTCGTCGCGCGGATAGACGAACCGTCGTATTCTGCCGACACCGCGTCGCGCAACCACCACACGGGGATAATGAGCATCAGCCGCGCGCCCCGCGCGGGTGTATATTCATAGACGACAACCGCGCCGTTGCTGCCGAGGCCGGTGATCCAGAAGGTATCGCCCGTGCCGCGCAGGCCGGTGATCGTGATGGGATCGTTGAAGCTGCCGCGGAACAGCACGTCGCTTTTACCGTCCCTCAGCTCGGCCAGCTCCCACACCTCACCGCCGTTGATCTCGCGCAGGTAAAACACCGCGTCGTTCACCGTCGTCAGGCGGGCGACACGCCGTTCTTCGCCGCCGCTCAGGCGGGATTCCTCATAGACCTTGTCCACGAGCCCGTCCCGCAGCGTGTAGATGCGCGAGGTAAAGCGCTGGTTCTCACCGACCAGCACCTGGCCGTCCGTTAGTCGGGCGGGCCCCGCAACGTATTCGCCGTCAGGCAGTCCCCAGCTCAGAACGGATACGACAGAGAGAAAAGCCGCCAGCAAAAGTGCGGTGAGCGCCGTCATCCGTTTCATAGGCTTCCTCCATCGTGAAGATTTTGCGTTCCGATCGCATCAAAGGTGTGGTGGAACAGTCGGAGCAGGGGAACATCTCCGAAGATCATCTGTGATACCAGAACGACCAGCGCGGCGATTACGAGCAGAATACACAGTCCCAGCAGGACGCGGAACCACGTGTCGCGGCTGTTGTACCAAAAGATCCGAAGCCGTGCGAACAGGCCGGTCTTCGTCGTTGGCAGCGCCGTCACCTTGATGTCCTGATACAGTTCGGGAAAGCCCGTGTAGGCTCCCTTCTGCGTTTTTTTTCGTAAAAGTTCGAAGCTCTTGAGCTCGCGCCGCCGGCGTCCCTGCCCGGCGAGCAGTTCGAGCAGCAGCACCGCGCATGAGGACACGCAGTTGCGCTCCGTGCGCTTTTCATCAAGCGTGGAAAGGTCGAGCGCCATCGTAAAGTAAACGCTGTTGTCCTTGGCGATCTGTACGCAGTCCTGCTCGAGCACGAGGTAGAGCAGCGGCCACGGCAGGCCGGAGGAGAGACATTCCATCACCAAATTGATGGCGATGCTCTCGCCGTCAACGGGAGTTTTGATCTGCCAGCGCGCGAAGGCGGAAAACTTTCGCTCCTCGCGGTAGGGATACAGGAACAGCAGCGTCTCGTTCTGTGAGAATTGCAGCAGGCAGGGATCTTCACCGCTGCGCCGATTCTCATCCGCCACGGTCAGCATCCGTCTGGCGCAGTCGCGGTCGTGAACAGCCAGCAGAAGGTACAGCGCTCCGGCCTCGGAGAGCCGGTCGCGGCACACGTCCACGTCGTTCACGCTGCCGTGGAACACTCTGGATACGACCTCCAGCTCCATTCCCTGCGGATAGTAGACCATGCTCCGCCTCCTTCCCTGACTTTATCTATCGGAGGGCTCAGCCCTCGGCATCCTCCCGCACGTCCTTCTTCTTGACCACCGCGTAGGCGTAGGTGGAGATAAGCGGCTGCTCGGCGCAGGAGATGCGGATCTCGAACACGCCCTCGCGTCCCGGCGCGGTGTAGATGCCGTCGGACGTGATCTCGCCGGAGTCCTTTTCCAGCAGCTCGTAGGTGAGCGTGCAGGGCTCCATGTTGTTAAAGCGCACATTAAAATAGTGGCTCTCGCGCGTACCCATCACCACGGTCGGCTGCACCGCCGCGATGCTCTTGTCGGCGAGCTTCTGCAGCGTATTCTCCTCGCCGCTCGGCATCAGCATCGCCACCCAGCGCAGCGGGAGCACGACCTGCGTGCTGTCCTCGCGCATCCGAGCCGCCACAACAAAGCTTCCGCGGTCGTTCATCACCTTGACCGCCGTTTCCGCGGAGACGGGCATCTGCTTGCGCCCGAACAGGCTCACGTCGCCGTACACGGTGTTCCTAGCGGGTACGCCAAGCTTTGTGTCGTCGGCCAAATACTCCACGCCGACGGACACGAACACGGTGCCGGAGCCGAGACCGTGGATGATCTCGTCGGAATAGGCGACCTGCCCGCGCCGCATACGGTTGCCCAGCGGGATCTCGCATACGCCGGTGGCATAGAGGGGAGCCGTTGCGTGCTTGGCCGCGGCCGACTCGCGCAGCGCCTCCGGCGTGCCGGGGAGCGCGGAGACCGGAGGACGGAACCAGCCCTCAAGCGTCTGGCGCGTTTCGGCGGCAGCCGCGGTGCGGATATAGCGGCGCACCGTGTCGGTGCGGACTTCCTCAATCAGATAGGCGTTGCGCGTGCGCTGGAGCACGATCTCGGCAAGGGGAACGTAGTCCTGCCCGCCCGCGGCGGCGCGCTGCTCCAGTCCCGCGGCGGCGATGGCCTGATCGATGATGCGCGGCGCGGAGAGCGCCACCACGCCGGAGCGAAGGGTGAAGCCGTCGCCCGCCGGGCGCTCCGATCCGCCCACGAGGACGTGGATGGCGCGGCCGTCCGCAAGCAGGATCGAGTCCGCCGAGGGCGTGGTCTGCGCCGTGAGATAGTAGTGCAGCGTGACCTCGCCGTCGGGGCAGAGATCGAGCAGCTCGATGCTCAGCGCGTGATCACCGTCCTCGTTCGTGAAAGCCGGCGTCTGAAGTTCGGCGCGCAGCGTCAGCGGCGCGGCGGCGTCGCGCAGGCGGCGCACGGTGACGTCCAGACGCACGGCAGCGCCGCAGGGACTCTGCGCCGGCATGGCGCAGACGACCTCGTAATCCTCGTCGCCGTAGAGCTTCGCCGTGGCAAGGAACTCCGGATCGGGCAGCTCGACCCGGGGCAAAGCCTCCGTGTCGCTCAGAAAGAGCCGCCAGCCCTCGCGGATACGATTGCATTCATAATCCTCACCGTCCTCGCCGCCGCGCACGGTGTAGACCGGATGCACGTCCTCCTCACGGTATTGCAGGCACAGCGTCGCACGCTCGGTGGCAAGCTCCTCAAAGCCGTCCACCGCCGAGAGCTTGCGGACGACGGGGCTTTCCACCGCGATCTCGCGGCCGCGGCCGTCTATCGCCACGCCGGAGTCCACCATGATGGAAAGGTCGTCAAGGCTGTAAACGCCCAGCCCGCAGACGATACCGCTGCCGAACATCATTCCGTTCAAAAAGCAGCGCTTGTGATTGCCGTAGGTCTGCTCTGCCTGGAAGTCTGCGGAGGTCAGCAGCTTCCCCACATAGTAGCGGTTGCGCTCAAAGGGCAGCATCTGGTTGTTTTCCATAAAAGCACCATCCTCACATTTCGTCGGCTTCCGCCTGCGATCTTGGGAGCGCGGTTCGCCGCGCTTGTGTTTCATTTGACATGATTATACCATTTTCTGCCGAATTTTTTCCTAAAGGTTTGCTTAAAAAATCCTTCGCCGCCCAAGCGTCGCCTTTTTCACATTCTATACGATATGCGCGCGTCCGGCGCTTCTTGCTGCGTTCCTCGCGCCCGCGCGCAAAAAAAACGCCCTGCCGCGCGGCAGGGCGTTTGGGTTTGCTGATTATTTCGCTTTGTGCCCGTCACTTGACAAGTACCGATTGTCTGTCTAAAAGCAAAAGCTCACTCATCGCGGAAGCGGAACGCTCCGTTCTTCAGCTGGGCGTTGAGGCGGTCCCGTTCCTGACGGTGCTCCTCGGAATCCTCTTGAAAATGCTTGAGCCGCTCACGAATCAATTCCGTATAAAACCTGCGATACGTCTCGCGCAGCGTCTGAAAGCGATTTTTCAAAAGCTCCTCCGCCTTTTCACGATCCTTGCTTTTCGCCTTGTACTTGGCGTCCAAGGTGTCGCGGAACATATCGGCATAGTGCTGCGCCTCCTGCGACTCGATGGAGCGAATGGATTCCTCGTTCGCGTGCAGGTCAAGGTCGATCTTTCCCTCGGCATAGGCGCGGAACATGGTATTGTAAATGGTGTCGTTGGAGTGAGGCTTATAAGTATAGGACATCATCTGCGCGCCGTCGTCAAGGAGCTTATTGAAGGACGCCTCCTTATCGAAGGAAATAACGTGCCCGCCCTCCTGATTGATGAAGTTCTCCCCCTTGGTGTCGAAGTTGCACAGTACCCAATCCAGCGTGTGTTCGTTCATCAGGTCGTGCATCGTGACCTCGCTCGGCGCGTTGACCGTCAGATCGTCCTGCGCCTGCCATTTGAAAAGATCGACGCCGCCCTCCGCACGCTGCATCTTCTTCTGAACGGAGCCGACGACCTTGCCGTCCACTCGCACGCAGTAGGCGGGGATGGACAGCTCGCCGCGAAGCTGCTTTTGCAGGCGGTACGCCTCTCCCGTGACGACGGCTCCCGACGGCTTCTCCATGCCAATGCAGTTGGTGGCCTCCTTATAGAGCCACCGCTGGGGGGGCGCATTCGTGTCACCTCGCCGCTCGTCGAACTCGTACATGGCTTTGGTGCCGCCCATCGTCGCGCGCCCGACGTTGACCAGACTTATCTCCTGCTCGCCGTCTTTGAAGGTCATCTCGGCGTCCTCGCGGGAGTAGACGGTCGGCTTGCGGAAGATGCTCTTGAGCAGATCGAATTTCGCATGGCGTTTGATGGTTTTGTCCTCGCGCTCGCGCTCCGCGCCCTGCGGCATACAGGCCACCTTGTGCTTCCGCCGCAGCACGTCGGCTTTTACCTTTGCGTCCTCCGCCTTTTTCATAGCCTTCACGCGTGCCTCGCTGCCGGCCTCCATCGCAAGCGCCATACGGTGATATGCCTCATAGCGCTTTTCCTGCGCGTTCCATTTGAACTCCGCGATCAGCGCCTCGGCGGACGCGGCGGGATCGCCGGAGCTTTTTTTCACCACACCGTCCGACTGCCGCTGAAGCGTCAGATTTACCGTGGCTATGAGCGCGCTCTCCTGCGCCGCGATAAGTTTAAGTTCCTTATCCAGCAATACCCGCTCGTGCTTATATCCGTCAGCCGCGTTCTGCCCGTCCGCGGAGTTTTTCGCCTTGTCCCTCTCTATCTGGGCGGCCGCCGCCTTCCGGTATTGCTTTTCCATGTCCTTGCGCTTTTTCTGTTCGGAATGGCTCTCCTTTCTCGGTGGAGCAAACTTCCCAACGGCCACCTCAGCCGGCAGGCGCGTCATCGTTTTCAGAAAATCCGGCTGGTGCTTCTCCAGAACGCCCGACAGATTAAGTTGCGCCTGCTGCCCAAGCATAGCTTCAAGCTTATTGAGATTGGCGGAAAGATCTTCCTGCCGTTCCCTGTTGAGCAGATCCTCCCGTGTTTCCTGCACCTTGGGTGCCTGCATGGTGCTCTGCTCCTTATTCATGCACATCGTCCCGACCTCCCATCGTGTTCATGTCCCAGCACGCCGTGTAGAATTTTTCCGTCACCTCGCGCACCGGGAGCAGTTTGTCGATCAGCTTTCGGCTCTGCGGCGTGACCGCGGCGATCCAAAGATAGGAAGCGCGCTCTCCCGCGCCGAGAAGAAGCTCGCGCAGACAGCCTGCCAGCGCCGCCAGCGCGCGTGCATGGCCGGGAGCCGCGCAAGCAAGCGACAGCTCCACGTCGTGCCCCCGCCCCTGACAGAAGATGGCGGCCCGAACGTTTTCCGCCGCGTCTACTACACAAAGGCAGAGCGGGCGAAGCATCTGCCCGCGTTCAGTGAAAATTCCCGCGGCAAGCTCCGGACTGTCCTTCTTCATTTCCTTTACAAAGCGCCGCTGTGCCCGTTCCGGCAGGTCATAGAACGCGGCGATGCGTGTTCCCGCCGGCGGCGCCGCGCTCAACTCGACACGGGAAAGCTCTTTGCACGGAAAGCGGCAGATATAGCCCTCTTCCTCCGCCAGCGTAAAGTCGCCGCGCCGGACAAACAGGCGGTAAAGCGGCTCGTTCTCATCCGTAGCCGCAAAGGTGCAGCAAATGGCTGTGGCGCTCTCCCACGCGCTTTTGCACAGAAAATCGATCAAACCGTCCGCGATCCCCTGCCTCTGGTAAGCCTCCGCAACGGCGATGTACTGAATATCTATGAGAAGCTCCCCGTCTGCGTGAAAGACGAGGACGCCGCACAGGCAGCCGTCCTTTACTGCGCCGACGGCATAGACGTTATTTTCGTCCGCCGCCTGCCTTACCTCCGGCAGTATGGGCGTGAGAGCCTCCAGATGCTCCCTCGTCAGAAGGCCGTATTGAATGGGCATAGCTCCGTCTCCTTTCGCGAGGGGCGCTCGGCACCCCCTTGCTTCTCTCAGAGAGCTTTTCAAATACAGTATAGCAGGTTCGATCCGATTTTGCAATACCGACAGTCGATCAGTTTTTTGGCCGTGCTTGGTCAGCGACGCGTAGGGCACGAGCTGCACCGCGAGGTCACCCCGGGGCATCTGCGGTTGCGTCCGTAGCTCCGGGCGCGGCAGATCGATGATAAACAGCAGGCGGGATCCTGCCAAGATATTATCCTTTTTTACCTTGGCAGGTAATTCAGCTTTGTTTTATATGATGGTCAAAAATATTGATAGACGCAAAAAGCGTGTTACAGGCTATTCCGATGAATACAAACTGATTTGATTGCGAGCGGCGTTGACCTTTTTTCGCAAAAAGCCCATGTCTGAAAGCACAAAAACAAGCGGGGGTATCGGTTTCTTGAACCGATACCCCCGCTGATTTTATTTATGCTGCCCTTTGCTGAAATCGCTGGTTACGGATACTGTTCGCTCTGACTTGAAGCTCCTGTGAGAGCAGCTTCAGAACGGAGAACTCATCATCCAACCCGTTTAGCTCGCGCTGCAGCACACCTTCATAG
>CAVKBJ010000081.1:0-3336 GCA_963654505.1 Lachnospiraceae bacterium | reverse complement strand
TTTGCGTTTCCGCTCAGCGTGCAATGAGCGCGGCGACAGCGCCCTCCAGCCAATCGCCGTGAAACTCCTCGATCCGCCCCGCGTCGGTGAGCGCGGCGAGCTGCGGGTCGATGGGCATCTGCGCGAGCAGGGGGACGCCGTGCTTTTCCGCGGCCTCGGCGCACCGGCCCTCTCCGAAAAGATAGATCCTTTTCCCGCAGTCGGGGCAGACGAGATAACTCATGTTCTCCACGAGGCCGACGATGGGAACCGCCATCTTTTCAGCCATCTTCACGGCCTTTTCCACCACCATGCCGACGAGCTCCTGCGGCGAGGCGACGACCACGATGCCGGAGAGCGGAATGGACTGAAAGACGCTCAGCGTCACGTCGCCGGTGCCCGGGGGCATATCGACGAGCAGATAGTCCACGTCCCAGAGCACGTCCGTCCAGAACTGGGTGACCACGCCGCCGATGACGGGGCCGCGCCAGATGACGGGGTCGGTCTCGTCGTCGAGCAGGAGGTTGACGGACATGACCTCGATGCCGGTCGAGCTGCGGCAGGGCAGGAGGGCGTTCTCCGTGCCGACAGCCTTTTCGTGGAGGCCGAAGGCCTTCGGAATGGAGGGGCCGGTGACGTCGGCGTCCAGAATGCCGACGCGATAGCCCTGACGGCGCAGGCTGACGGCGAGCTGGCTCGTGACCATCGACTTGCCGACGCCGCCCTTGCCGGAGACGACGCCGAACACCTTGCCGATGTGCGCGTCGGCGTGGGGCTTTTTCAAAAGGGACTGGGGGCTGGTGCGCTCACCGCAGCTTTCGCCGCAGGTCGAGCAGTTGTGGGTGCATTCGCTCATGGATCTGCACGCTCCTTTGCTGTTGGTTTTGGCTTAGTGTATACCGGACGGCGCGGGAAGTCAAGCGCGCCGGGGGGGTCATCTGCGGCCGCGGTGAAGCTCGTAAAGGCTCCTGCGCTGCTCGGCGTCGGCCTCGTTCTCGGCAAGGCGGGCGCGGATGGCGGCGAGCAGATCCTCGCGCGCGGCCCTGAGCTGCGGGTGGGAGTGGAGCAGGCGGCGCTCGAAAATATCGGTGCCGTCGCGCAGGGCGCGGGCGCGCTCGCGCACCTCCTCGCGACGCTCGGCTCGGCGCTCAAGGCTCTCCTCGCGCTTTTCGGCGACAAATTCCCTCACGTCGCTTTGCAGCTCGCGCAGCTTGCCCATCTGGGCGCTGAGCTGGATGGCGCTGCGGACGGAGAGCGCGGTATCGGTGAGGTAGATGCCGCAGATGAACGACGCGAGCGGCACGAACACCGCGCTGCCGAGGGCGAGAATATGCGCCCACAGCCACGGGTGGACGAGATGGCAGAGCACGACGCAGGCGAGGCCGAAGCAGGTGGAGTTCAAAAGGCAGACGCGGCCGTTGATCTGGAATTTATAGTGCGAGTAGTCCCACCAGCGCATATGAAAGAGCTTTTCCATCAGCCAGCTGGTGAAGTATTCGAGCGCACTCGTGAGTAACGCGCCGAAAAGGAAGGTCAGGATGGGGTTCCGGAAGCCGCCGTGCAGGGCGTAGAGCACGAGCAGCGCGCCGTGGCCGTAGATGGGGCAGAGAAAGCCGTTCAGAAAGCCGCGCTTTTCGCACAGCCGGCCCTTGGGGATTGAGCAGTAGAGCATCTCGCCGCACCAGCCGAGGGTGCTGTAGGCGATGAAGAGCAGAAAGAGGGCGCAGCCGTCCTCGAAGGACTGCGGCAGCGGCAGGGGCGTCAGGGTGGACATGGGCGGTATCTCCTTATATAATATGTGCGGGAGGGCGGCGGCTCATTCGGCGTCGGCCCCATCGTCGAGCAGGCGCGCGGACTCCTCCGCGGGGAGCACGGAGACGGAGCGGAGCTTGCTGTTGATCTTGCGCGTGCGCACGCCGACGAGCTTATCGAGCTCGGCACCGGTCTGCTCGATGCGCTTCTGCGCGGCGGCGAGCACGTCCTCGAAGGCGGCGAACTCGGTCTTGACCGCGCCGAGGACGCTCCAGACCTCGCTCGAGCGCTTTTGAATGGCGAGCGTGCGGAAGCCCATCTGGAGGCTGTTGAGCAAGGCGGCGAAGGTCGTGGGACCGGCGATGTTGACCTTGTACTGGCGCTGGAGCACCTCGACGAGGCCGAGGCGGACGACCTCGGCGTAGAGGCCCTCGAAGGGCAGGAACATGATGCCGAAGTCGGTGGTGTTCGGCGGGTCGATGTACTTGTCGCGGATGTCCTTCGCGCAGCCCTTGATGCGCGTGGTGAGCAGGGCCTGCGCGGCGGCGATGGCGGCGCTGTCGCCGGTGTCGTAGGCGTCTACAAGCTGGGCGTAAACGTCGCCGGGGAATTTGGCGTCCACGGGCAGGTAGACGAAGCCGCCGTCCTCGCCGGGCATCTTGATGGCGTACTCCACGCGGTTGGTCGAGCCTTTTTTGGTGACGACGTTTTCCTCGAACTGGTCGCGCGTGAGAATGTCGTCGATGAGCGCGCCGAGCTGGTATTCGCCGACGATGCCGCGCGTCTTGACATTGGAGAGGACTTTTTTCAAGTCGCCCACGCCGTTGGCGAGCGTTTTCATCTCGCCCAGGCCGGTGTAGACCTCCTGCAGGCGCTCGTTGACGAGCTGGAAGGACTGGCTGATGCGCTCGTCGAGCGTTTTTTGCAGCTTCTCGTCCACGGTCGCGCGCATCTTTTCGAGCTGTTCGCCGTTGTCCTTCTGCATGGTCTCCAGCCGGCTCTGCACGGCGGCGGTGAAGGCGGTGAACTGCTCCTCGATGCCCTGCATCCGCTTGTCCTGCATGGCGAACTGCTTTTCCTGTGCTTCGGCGAGGATGCGGTTGGTCTCGGCGATGGTGGCCTTGAGCTGGGACTGGTTCTTTTCAAGGCTCTCGATCAGCTCGCGCAGGCGGACATCCTGCCGGTCGGCGGTCTGCGCCTGCGCGAGCGCGAGCGAGTCGGCGAAGGTCTTCATGGTCGTCTGCACGGTGCCGGTCAGCTCGCCGCGCGAGGCGCGCAGCTCGTCGGTGAGTTCGGATTTGAGCGGGGCGAGGCCGGCGTTCAGGCTCTCGCGCAGAAGGCGGCCGAAGTCCGGACGCTTTGTCAGCCGCGTGAGCAGAAAAAGCAATACGAGCGCGAGCACGAGCGCCGCGGCGGAAAGAAGAATGGTCCAGTCGTTCATAAGTAAAATCCCTCGAAAAGACAGTGTGGTATAAGGAGCGAAAAATGGTATAAAATAGTATAGCACCTTTTCGCGGGTTTGTCTCCAAAATATTTTTGAGAAAAAGGAGAAAAAGGTGTTGACAAGTAGGCGTGTGTGTGGTAATCTATCAACTGTTCCGCGGT
>CAVKBJ010000080.1:0-11110 GCA_963654505.1 Lachnospiraceae bacterium | reverse complement strand
CGCCGTTAAGGCAGACACCTCCAAGCTCTCCGCAATCGCCGAGGTCGCTAACGAGGAGGTCGAGAAAGAAAAGAAAGCCAAAGCTACCTCCGGCGACTGGGTATGGATGATCGGCCTTGCCCTCATCGTCTCCGCGATCTCGCAGTGGGTCGGCGCGAAAATGGGCGCCGGTTTTGCCGACATCGGTCTGAAGATGTTCGATAAAGGCACCTGCACCACCCTGTTCGTCACCATTCTCGGCCTTGTCTGCGCCGTGACTCCGCTCGGCAATCTGCCCGCCGCGAACGAGCTTTCCAGCGTGCTGCTTTATGCCGTGGTCGCTCTGCTCGCCACGCAGGCGCCGCTCAACGCCCTAATCGAAGCCCCGATGTGGGTCGTTTACGGCGTGTTTATCCTCGTGCTCCACGTGATTGGTATGTATGTCCTTTCAAAGCTGTTCCATTGGGATCTGTGCATGGTCTCCACGGCTTCGGTCGCCAACATCGGCGGTCCGGCTTCCGCGCCGATCATCGCCGTCGCCTACAATCCCAACTATGCCGGTATCGGCGTCCTGATGGGCATTTTCGGTCAGGCAATCGGCAACTTCGCCGGTCTCGGTATGGGCTGGCTGCTCAACCTGATGGCGTAACAACTCTGTTGTTTCTTTCCCTTGAAGGGAGGAGCCTGCCCACGGCAGACAGGCCCCTTCCGCTCACGCGATCAAGGAGGACTTATCCATGAATATCAACGATACGCTGCGCTATCTGAACGTCGGCCTTCCGGACGACATTGCAAGGCACAAGGCGTGGGGCGACTTCGACGGAGCTGTGCGGCTTATCGACCGCCGCCTCGCACAAGATAATATCCCCGACGCGCTGCGCGCCTGCCTGACCGCCGAGCGCGAGATTATGCGCCGTATTCCCGCGGACTATCCGCTCACGCGCGCCGAAGCGCTCGCCGAGGTGCGCGCGCACATTCCCAGCTTCACCGGGGCGGAGTTTGACGAGCGTGTGGACGCGGGCAAAATCGGCTGGCTGTACGTCGGCGGTGAAATGCGCTTCTTCAACCGTTTTTTTGCCGCCATGTGCAAGGCGGAGCCTGCCTTTGCCGAGCGCGCGGGCGTCGAGCTTCGCGGCGTGGAGAGCGTGACGAAAGAGCAGGGCGAGGGCCGTCTTGACCGCGTTCACCGCCTGATGCGTGAAAACGGAAGCGTTTCCAACCGTATCCGTATCCGCGCAAGCGTGCGCGTGAAGGACGCAGCCTATACGCCCGGGATGTTCGTGCGCGTCCATCTGCCCCTGCCCGCCGCCTGCGAGCAGCAAAGCGACATCCGCATCGAAGCGCTTTATCCCCCAAACGGGAATATCGCGCCGGAGGACGCGCTCCAGCGCACCGTGTGCTGGGAGGAAACGATGACGGAAAACCATGAGTTCTCCGTCGAATACTCCTACATTCACACAGCCCGCTATCACGACCTTTCCGTTGCCGAGCCGTCTCTTGAACAGCCTGACTTCGATACAGGCGAGGAGCCGCCGCATGTCGTCTTTACGCCCTATCTCCGCGCATTGGTGCAGACGTTGACGGAGGGCGTGGACAGTCCGCTGGAAAAGGCCCGCGTCTTCTACGATTTCATCACGCTGAATATGAAGTACACTTTCATGCCCGCCTACTTCATTTTGGAAAACATTGCCGAATCCGCGGCGCGGAGCTATACGGGCGACTGCGGCGTGTTCGCGCTGCTGTTCGTCACGCTTTGTCGCTGCACGGGCATTCCCGCCCAATGGCAGAGTGGCCTTGCCGTCGAGCCGGACTTCTGCGGCGGGCATGACTGGGCGCGCTTCTACGTCGCGCCTTACGGCTGGCTCTACGCCGACCCGAGCTACGGCATCGCCGCCGTGCGTGCGCGGAACGAGGCGCGCCGCCGGTTCTATTTCGGCAACCTCGACGCCTACCGCATGGTTGCAAACAATGCGTTTCAGGCGCCGTTCACCGTTCCCAAACGGCATTGGCGCGCCGATCCCTACGACAATCAGACCGGCGAGATTGAAACGGCGGAGCGCGGCCTCGGATACGGCGAATTTGAGCGCAGCAAGGAAGTCCTTCTCTGCGAGGAACTTCCCCAAAAAGCTCTTGCACAGCAAAGAAAGGAAGCTTGATTTTATGAACAGCTATGGATTGATCGATCTGCACTGCGACACGCTGGCCGACTGGAAATACGCGAACACCGGCAATCCCGACACGCTCGACGACCCCGGCCGTGTGCTGTCACTGTCCGCCATGTCCGAGGACGTTCACTGGGCGCAATTCTACGCCGTGTTCATCCCTGACGAGGAATGCGGGCAGGCGGCTATCGACTACTTTGAGAAAAACCGCGCGAACTTCTACCGGCAGATGGAAAAATTCCGCGACCGCGTGGCTCCCTGCCGCAATGCCGGCGATATGGAGAAAGCATGGGCGGAGGGCAAGACCGCCGCGTTCCTGACCATCGAGAACGGCAGCGCGCTCGCCGGCGACCTCAGCCGCGTTCACACGCTCGCCGAGCAGGGCGTGCGCGCCATCACGCTCACATGGAACGGTGAGAACGAACTCGGCTCCGGCCACACCACCGATCACGGCCTGAGCGATTTCGGCCGTGCCGCCGTGCGCGAGATGGAAAAGGAAAACATTCTGGTGGACGTGTCCCACCTCAATGACCGCGGCTTTGCCGACCTTCTGGAGGTGGCGGAAAAGCCTTTCGCCGCCACGCACTCCAACGCCCGCGCGCTGTGTTCCCACAAGCGCAACCTGACGGACGATATGATCCGCGAGATGGTGCGCCGCGGCTGCCTGATCGGACTGAACTACTTTGTGAAGTTCCTGCGCGATGACGGCGAGGTGAAGAGCCTTGACGACCTCTACCGCCACGCCATGCACTTCTTCGAACTGGGCGGGCGGAAAAATCTTGCCCTCGGTTCGGATTTCGACGGTTCCGTGCTGCCGGAATGCCTGAACACGCCCGCCAAGGCCGCCGCGATCTATGAGTATCTGCTCTCCCGCGGCGTTTCGCAGGAGGACGCGGACGGCGTGATGTACAAGAACGCGCAGGCGTTCTTCCATAAGAACCTGAAATGATCCCTTCTGAAAGGATGCGGTTCCTGCAATTCCCATCATTCCGGCTGATTACAAACGCCGAAGGGAGACGACTTCTTTACGGAGTGTCTCCCTTCAGCGCTGTGTCTTTTTATAAAGGAAATATGCCGCGCACGAAATCATTTTGGAAGGTGTCCGTGCATAGATAATGATGATCATTTTGAGAAAAAAGTCAGAGAACAGGAATAAGCAATCACAGCGACTGTGATACGGCAACCAAGCATGGAGATTCTCAGCCTGACCTGAGATTGCATTGATTTCAAGAAAGGCACCGTCACAGCCTGTAAGCCGCGCCCTCCGTTATGGCCCTACTCGACAGACCATATCGGGAACAAACCTTGCAGCGTTCATGACCTGCGGCACACATACGCCGTAAACAGCTTGAAGTCCGGCGATGACATGAAAACCGTGCAGAGCAACCTCGGCCACGCCACCGCTGCTTTCACGTTGGATGTGTACGGTCACGTTTCGGAAAAAATGAGACAGGGCAGCGTAGCCCGCATGGAGCGGTTTATCAAGAGCGTTTCGAACGCTTGAGCGGTAATAAGGCTAAATCTCGTTGCCGTGCAGGATACCTTTTTCAATAGAAAAGGCTTTTCCACATCTGATCATGCCGACAAGACATAGCGTGGACGATCATAGATCCCGCTTGCGGCTATGCGGCGGTTTTACGCTTGCCGACATCATCCATGCGGAGTCAATTTGACTTTTTTCATAAATTCATTCAAAATTTTTGTAGAAAACGTCGGAAATGAGGAACGCTATTGACTTTTCGTTGTAATATCAATATAATTTATCGCAGATATGTCGGACATAGGACGAATGACAAAGACAGAACGATATAGGAGGAAACCATGCATGAAGCATAGGAAAGCAACCATCGCCGCGCTGCTGGGAGCGGCCTTGCTCGCCGCAGGGCTGTCCGGCTGCGGCAGCGCGGAAGTATCCAATCAGAATGACGGAGAATATCAGAAGATCAACCTTTCCATGGCGGTCAACGGGACGGACACGCAGATCGACTCGCTGGTCGCGCACCATTTCGCCGATCTGGTCGCGGAACGCTCGGACGGAAACATCGTTATTGACGTGTTCCCGAATGACACGCTGGCCGGCGGCAACAGCACGAAGGGCGTGGAGTACATCGCTGTAGGCGGCTCGGATTTGGGCGCTTACGCCACCTGCGTACTGGCAAATTTGGAGCCGAAGCTGTCGGTCGCAACACTGCCGTGGTCCTTTACGTCCTATCAGCAGGCGCGCGAGATCATCGACACCAGCGGTGGAGAGTATTACGCGAAGATGCTCGCAGCGAAGGGCATCACCTATCTCGGCTCTTTCCACAACGGCTTCCGCCAGCTCACCAACAGCAAGCACCCCGTTACCAAGCCGGAGGATCTGAAGGATCTCAAGATCCGCGTTCCCGGCTCGGCCGTGTACATGGGCGTGTTCCGGGCGTTGGGAGCCAGCCCCACCTCCATGAGCTGGAGCGAGGTGTTCACGTCGATCCAGCAGGGGACCATCGACGGACAGGAGAACGGCTGCTCCGTGACGAAGTCCGCCAAAATGGACGAGATCCAGAAGTATATGACCATTTGGAACTACAGCTATGAAAACGATCTGTTCGTGGCCAACACGCAGGTTTGGGAGAGCTTGGAGGAAAACACCAGACAGCTTCTTCAGGAGTGTGCCACGGAGTCCTGCGAATGGGGCCGCGACCGTCTGGAGGCCGAGGAGGACGAGCTGATTCAGGGCTTCCGCGATTCCGGTATGCAGGTGGATGTTCTGACCGAGGAGCAGCTGCAGGCATTTAAGGATGCGGTGGCCGATGTGTCCGATGAGTTGAAGGCCGAGTACGGCGAGGAAGCCTGCGCCGCCTTCGGGATCAATTAAGATTAAGGAGGGCTTGCGTATGTTCGAGAAGATCGAGAAATTCGTTTCCTGCGTCTGCGTTTCCGTTATGGCCATACTGGTTTTTGCCAACGTGGTCGCCCGATTTGTGTTCAAGCACTCTTTGGCTGTCTCAGATGAGATGTCTACCTACTTATTTGTCCTGATGAGCTTTATGGGCACGGCCATTGCCGCCCGCCGCAAAGCGCACCTCGGACTGACCATAGTCACCGACCGCGTCAATCCGCATACGCGCCTGATGATCCAGATGGTCATGTACGGCGTTTCGGCGATCTTCTGCCTGCTGATCGTGATTTTCGGTATCAAAATGGTCGTCAGCCAGTATCAGATGGGGCAGGAGACTGCCGCGATGCAGTGGCCCGAGTGGATCTACGGCTCCTTTGTTCCCGTGGGTGCGGCCTTCGCCATGATCGCGTTTTTACAGGGAATCGGCGAGATGTATAAGGACTATCGCGCAAAGGAGGAGAAATAAATGGTCGGTATCGTATTGCTTGGCATCTTTGTGCTGCTGATGGTGTTCGGCGCGCCGATCGCCGTGTGTCTCGGTATGTCCAGTATCGGCGCGATCCTCGTGCAGGGCGCGGGAAAGCCGATGGACGCCATCATGAGCGTTCTGCCCCGTCTGTGTTCCTCGGCCAGCAGCAAGTTCGTTCTGCTGGCAATCCCGTTCTTCATCCTCTCCGGCAACGTGATGGAAAAGGCGGGTATTTCCGGCCGCCTCATCAATCTGGCGGAAAAGTGCCTCGGTCATATCCGCGGCGGCATGGCGATGGTCTGCGTGGTCGTTTCCTGCTTCTTCGCCGCCATCTCCGGCTCCGGTCCCGCGACCGTTGCGGCGCTCGGCCTTATCATGATCCCCGCGCTGATCAAGGCGGGCTATCCTGCGTCCTTTTCCTGCGCGCTGATGGCCGCGGGCGGCGCGATCGGCGTTGTTATCCCGCCGTCCATCACCTTTGTCGTATACGGCTCCATCGCGGATGCGTCGATCACCGACCTGTTCATCTCGGGCGTGCTTCCCGGCCTTTTGATGGGCGCGGGCCTGATCGTGGCCGCGATGATCCTCGGCCGGAAGATGGATCTGCAGGTGATGCCGAAGGCTTCCTCGCAGGAGCGCATGGAAGCTTTCAAGGATGCGTTCTGGGGGCTTCTGATGCCCGTTATCATTCTCGGCGGAATCTATGGCAGCATATTCACGCCGACCGAGGCGGCGGCCGTTTCCGTGTTCTACGGCCTGATCGTCGGCGTATTCATCTACCGTGAGATCGACCTGAAGAAAATGAAGGATATCCTGATCGACTCGTGCTCCACTACCGCTACCGTGATGTTCATCACAATGGGCGCGACGCTGTTCGGCTACGTGCTCACCCGCGCCAGACTGGATCTGGCCATCGAGAGCTTTATGATGAATGTGACCGGCGGCAGCACCGTTATTTTCTTCATCATCGTCAACATCGTACTGCTGATCGCGGGCTGCTTCCTCGATTCCACCTCCGCGCTCTACATCTTCACGCCGCTTTTTGCGCCGGTCGCGCTTCAGCTCGGTATCGATCCGATTCATCTTGGCGCTGTGATGATCGTAAACCTTGCCATCGGCCTCTTTACGCCGCCTGTCGGCGTCAACCTGTACGTGGCCTGCGGCATTGGAAACATCAAGATCGAGGAGATCACAAAGGGCATTGTGCCGTGCCTTATCGCGGAACTGATCGTACTGCTGTTGGTCACCTATATCCCCGGCATCTCCATGCTGCTGGTGGGCTGAATTGAAAAATACCGGGCGGGAATATTCCCACCCGGTATTTTTGTGTCTTATTCCGTTATATTTACCAAAAAAGCAGAGATCAATTTGCCGAAATAGAAAAAATGAAAAAGATGCTTGACTTTGTCAGACAAAGGACTATACTGTAATTGTCATTTGTCCGACAAAGAAAATCCGAACGCAATTTATTACGAACAATGAGGTGATTTTTGTGAAAGATATTTCCATCAAGGAACTGAAAAACACCGCCACAGAGATGCGGATGAAGGTCATTGACATGATCTACAAGGCGCAGTCCGGTCATCCGGGCGGCTCGCTTTCCGCGGCGGATTTCGTGACCGCGTGCTACTTCAAGTACATGAATGTGAACCCCAAGGAGCCGCGTTGGGCCGACCGCGACCGTCTGGTCCTCTCCAAGGGCCATGTGTGCCCCATTCAGTACGCATGCCTTGCGACGCTGGGCTTCTTCCCTGAGTCCGTGCTGGATACGCTGCGCAAGGAGGGCTCCATACTTCAGGGCCATCCCTCAATGAACAAGTGCCCCGGCATTGATATTTCCACCGGCTCTCTCGGTCAGGGGTTCGCCTGCGCGGTCGGTATGGCGCTGGCTGGCAAGATGGATCATAAGGACTACAAGGTGTTCTGCGTCGTCGGCGACGGCGAAGCGCAGGAGGGCGAGATCTGGGAGGCCGCGAATACGGCGCACAAGTACGGCCTCGACAATCTCATCACCTTCGTGGACTACAACAATCTACAGCTCGATGGAACCTGCGATGAGATCATGCCCAACGGCGACCTCGGTGAGAAGTTCCGCGCTTTTGGCTGGGAGGTCCTTGAGATCGACGGTCACAGCATGGAGGAGATCGTGGCGTCGCTCGACAAGTGCTACGCCTCGAAAAACGGCAAGCCCAAGTGCATCTACGGCCACACTGTCAAGGGCAAGGGCGTTTCCTTTATGGAGAACCAGTGCGGCTGGCACGGCGTCGCTCCCAATGAGGAGCAGTACAAGCAGGCGATGGCTGAGCTCAAGGCCCAGCTTGTCCGCTAAGCAAGGAGGGAAGAGCAATGAGCGAAAAGAAAATGATCGCCACCCGCGATGGCTTCGGCAAGGAGATCGTGGAGCTTGGAAGGGAAAACTCAAATATTCTGGTCGTGGACATCGACATCGGCAAGAGCTGCAAGACCGGCGAGTTCCGCAAGGAGCTGCCCGAACAGTACATCAATGTTGGCATCGCTGAGCAGAACGGCGCGGGCGTGGCCGCCGGCCTTGCGACCTGCGGCAAGATCCCCTTTGTCGTCACCTACGCCGTGTTCGGCTCGCTGCGTATGTGCGAGATGATCCGACAGGAGATTTGCTACCCTGACTTGAACGTGAAGATCGCCTGCTCCCACGGCGGCGTGACGCCCGCCAATGACGGCGCTTCCCACCAGTCCATCGAGGACATGGGTGTGCTGCGTACCATTCCCAACATGACAGTCGTCATGCCCGCGGACTACAACGCCGCGCGCAAGCTCGTCCGTCAGGCCGCCGAGGTCTACGGCCCCGTGTACCTGCGCTTTACCCGCGACGCCGTGCCCCAGATCTATGACGAGGACGTGGAGTTCACCATCGGCAAGGCGCATCAGATCAGAGACGGCAGGGACGTTGCCATCATCGCCAACGGCGACACCGTGCGTCTGGCGGTCGAGGCCGCGAAGGTGCTTGAGGGCAAGGGCATTTCCGCCCGCGTGCTGGATATGCACACCATCAAGCCGCTCGACGTGGAGGCCGTGACCGCCGCAATCAAAGACGTCGGCAAGGTCATCACCGTGGAGGATCACAACATCATCAACGGTCTCGGCTCCGCCGTGTGCGAGGTCGCCGCGGAAATGGGCAAGGGCATCGTCAAGAGAGTCGGCATTCAGGATCAGTTCGGGCAGTCCGCCCCCTATGAGCGCCTGCTGGCCATGAACGGCGTGACGGTCGAGGACATCGCCGCCATTGCCGAGGGCATGAAGAACGCCTGACCCATCAATCCATAGACCAAATCAAAAGGAGATAATATCATGAAGATCGGATTTGTCGGCTGCGGCGCGATCGGCAGCTGCTATGCAAGCATTCTGTGCAAGAAACACGAGGTCTGCGTTTTGGACACCTATGCCCCCGTGATCGAGGCCATTCAGAAGAACGGCATTCTTGTGGATCAGTGTGTGCCCGGCGTCGGTACCGGCGAAACGCTCGCGTTCCATCCCGCCATGGCGACCACCGACCCGAAGGAGATCGGCGTGGTGGACCTGCTTATCGTGTTTGTGCATTACCAGTATCTTGAGGCGGCCGTCCGCAACGCGCTGCCGATGATCGACAAGCACACCATGATCCTGTGCCTGCAAAACGGCCTCGGCAACTACGACGAGATCGCAAAGGTCGTTCCCGAGGAGCAGATCATCATCGGCAACACCGCCTTCGGCGCTACGCCTGTGGCCCCCGGCCATGTTAAGCACACCGGCACCGGCGTAACGAATATGGGTTCTCTCAAGGCTCCCATTGAGAACGTTGAGCGCATGGCCGAGGCCCTGCGTGCCGCCGGGCTGGAGGTCAACGTCCACGAGAACGTGATGAACGCCATCTGGCACAAGCTGCTGGCGAACGTCGCCATCAACGGCATGAGCGCCCTGCTTGAGACCAAGAACGGCTTTGTCGATGCCAACCAGTACGCTCACGAGGCGGCCCGTATGCTGGTCGAGGAGGCTATCGTCGTCGCCAACGCCTGCGGCTGTACGCTCGATCACGACGCCGAGCTGGAGCACGCCTACGAGGTCTCCCGCATGACCGACGAGACCATCAGCTCTATGGTTCAGGACGTGCAGCGCCACCGTGAGACGGAGATCCGCATCATCACCGGCGCTGTCTGCCGTCTCGGCCGTGAGCACGGCGTCCCCACGCCGCGCAACGACCTGATGCTCCAGCTCGTGCTGGCCAAGCAGTCCATCTATCTCGGCAGGTAAGACACGGAGCGGGACTTCAGGAAAATTTCCCCAAGCAGCGGACGGCGAATTTCTTTCTGCCGCCCGCTGCTGTTGCATATACGGGAAATTTTCCTTGACGGGGTCTTGACTTTGTACTATGTTATACATAGAGCACATCGTTGAATACAGTAAGGAGTGGATCAGCATGAGCGAGACGCCCGGCTATGTGAAAAATCTGAAAAAGGAGTCCGTGGTGCAGAGCGTCATCAACTGCCTGACGGACGCCATGCGGAGCGGGGAGCTCAAGCCCGGCGACCGCATTCCGCCCGAGCCGGAGCTGGCCGCGTCGATGGGGGTCGCCCGCAGCTCGGTGCGCGAGGCGATCAAAATACTTTCTTACCTCGGCGTGCTGGAAAGCAAGCGCTCCGAGGGCACCTTCGTATGCAGCGGCTTTCAGGAGAGCATGATCGACCCCATGATCTACGGCATCATCCTCAATCAGGACTCCTTTGAGAACCTCATGGAGCTGCGCGAGATGGTCGAGGCCGGTATCATGCGCCTTGCCAGTCAGAAATATGACGAAAAGGACGGCCGCGCGCTGGAAGCTCTGCTCGAGCAGATGAAGGAGATCGTCCACAGCGGCGACAACGAGGTAGACCGATTCTTCGAGGTGGACAACCGGTTTCACGATCTGATCTCCCAAATGGGCAGGAACCCTCTGGCGGACAAGATCAGCCGTGTGGTGCGCACTCTGACGCACGCGGTGCGCTATGAAACGGTCACCACGATGATCGAAAGCGGCAGGGGAGACAAGCTGGTCGCCGCCCACAGCCAGATATTTGAAATGCTGAAAGACCGCAGAGCGGATGATGTCGAGACCATCGTCCGTGCCACCTACTTTGAGGACGCGCTCCACGGCGCGGAGGGTCAAAGCACCTAAATGGAATATCTCCGCGTCGCTCCAACGGTTGCCCGTATACTCCTGCGTACCATCAAAAAAATGTACCCGCGAACAGAAAAAGGGCGGCCAATGGACCGCTGGCCACACCGGTGCGCACCGTTTCCACCGCATTGGGGTACTCTCAAACCTCGACCACGCTGAACATCTACTCCCACGCCTTCGAGACTGCA
Source organism: Lachnospiraceae bacterium (assembly GCA_963654505.1). Taxonomy (GTDB): domain Bacteria; phylum Bacillota; class Clostridia; order Oscillospirales; family Oscillospiraceae; genus Hominicoprocola. The sequence continues at coordinate 264 of CAVKBJ010000080.1, read as the reverse complement.
CAGGCTGAAGCAAGTGCCGGTCTTGCGGCAGCGCTCCCGGTCAATTTCAGGAAGAAAAAAGCATAGTGGAACAAAGCATCCTTTCAGACATAAGAAAAAGCCTTGAAACTCAACGGTTAATGTCCAAAGGTACACAATGTGACCTATGGGGTTAACCGGGCGGTACGGGACAGCAAGAGAAGCAGACCGAGAGTAATTGCTCTCGGTCTGCTTCTTCAGTCTGTCGAAAAAGTCCGGCTGGAGCTGGGCTTTTTCTGATAGATA
>CAVKBJ010000079.1:0-5252 GCA_963654505.1 Lachnospiraceae bacterium | reverse complement strand
AGCATAGCCTCCGAGGCTTCATATACGCTTCGGGTGCTATGCTTATTTTGTACCAAACAAAGAAAGCGAGATTGATAACAGTCTGATAATTCTCGCCCAAATGAGTAGCTTTCCGTGCCGAGTTGTGGTATGTGTGTTTGCTACCAAAGAAGGGAGTTGATTTCAATGTCAAAGAAACGCGCCAACGGCGAGGGCAATATCCGCAAGCGCAGCGATGGCCGCAGGACAGTACGCACATGACCAGCTTGATGCCAACAGTCGGAGCATCAGTCGGCGAGAAACACGGTCAGCATTTTCTTTAGAGCGGCTCGCTTTGCGGGAGAAAGACGGTACCACAGGGTAAGGATCTCACGCTGCTCCTCTGCTGATATGTCGTCCTCCTCCAAAAAGAACTGGGATAGGGAAATGCCAAGACCGCCGCATATCTTTTCGATTGAAGCAACGCTTGGCTGCAGGTTTCTCCGCCGCCATGTGGAGAGTGTGGACTGACTCAGTCCGGAGTTTTCCGCTAAGGTATATTCCGTCCATCCCCGGGAAAGCCGCTCCCGGTCGATCCTCCCCAAAATATCAAATTTCGCTTTTTCCCGCTCCATAGTCAAGCTCCTTGCATTTATCGTAGTATGTAATACGAATTTTATAATGTTGGGGCTTGACTTCTAATTGTATATATCGTATTCTTTAAGAAGATATATCGTACTAACAGGAGGGAAAATATGAGTCAGGTTTTGAGCCAAGTAAGTGGAATTGCCGTACTGATTTTGGCGGTAGTTCTGTGGATCCTCTATCATTCCGTAGTCAAGGTGACCTATTTCGGAAATATGGGACGCCATATCATTTCGGAATTTATCGGCTGCTGTATTGTCTCAACTATCTTGGTTTCTATTGTGGTCGCATTCGGCGGAAGGATTTTGGGCGTGATTGGCGGACTGCTTGGTTTCGTATTAAAAATTGCCCTAATAGGGGGCGCAATATGCTTGGCGGTATGGCTGATCTCTGTGATTGTCCATGCGGCCAAGGGGAAAGCGGTGGAAACGCCTCCGGCTTCTCAAGCGGAGCAGGAACAGATCGTTTTGGCTGATGCCGAAGCGGGAGAGTCGGACGATCCGAGCGACCGTCGAGAAAATGAACGGTCAGCTTCGAATGGAGCAGAAGTTCCGTAAGCTGGAGGACAAAGAACGGCAGGGGGAACGGCCACAAGGCAAAAACAGGACGAAGCAGCGCAGACGACGGGCAGCTTCATGGCGCAGGTCATGTGATCAAACAGCACGAAAAAGCATGGGACAGGAAGAAAAACTTCCTGTCCCATGCTCTCTAAATCTTTCCGCGCATTTCCGCGTGTGGGTCACGGTGTGGGTCAGCATTTGTCCCGCATTTTTTGCTGCGCCGTTTCCGGCATTTTTTGCAACAAAAAGGCATCGAAAACCGCGATTTTCGATGCCTTTTGGAGCTGCTGGGCGGATTCAAACTGCCGACCTTATCCTTACCAAAAAGTTAGCGTTCATTATACCTTGTGCTCGCTTGTGTCTTTACCTATTATCAAGTCCCTGTGTCATAAGATTTTTCGTGTTGCCTTCTCCCTCACCGTTTTATTCCGTTTTCACCCGTTTGTTGGAAGATTTGTTGGAAAGCCTTTTCCTCATCATTTGTCAAAACCGCATCCCCATCTTCCAACAGGTCTCTTAAAATGTTCATCTTGCGCCTTGCATGGCGCTTTTTTACTGCCCTTTTCTCAAATCACCAATATAGAGCGTCTTCCCAAGCGGCGCAAGAACTCTTAAAACCGTGCTGAGATTCGGCGTCGTACTGCCGTTTTCCATTCTGGCGATCACCGGCTGCTTCACGCCGCTCATTTCTTCAAGCTCTCTTTGGGAGATTCCCCTTTCCTGTCTCGCCTTGATCAGTTCTCCGATTAGTGCAACACGAAGGTCACTTTCCGCGATCTCCTCCGGTGTGAACATTTCCTTTCTGACATCATCCCATGTTGTAAACTGATTTCCGTTTAATTCAACGCTCATGATAAGCCGCTCCTTTCCCTAAAGTCAGCCAATTCTCTTTTTGCCTGCTCGATCTCCCATGCGGGCGTTTTCTGTGTCTGCTTCAAAAACTGATGCAGCAAAATATACCGGCCGCCGACCACTCCTGCAAACAATATCCTGTCCCGTATCGGACGCAGCTCCCATATTTCCCCACCCAAATGCTTGACATAGTTCTCGGTCAGCCGCTCTGTCCCATACTCGCTCAATGCTTGAATATAATCGTTGATCTTGTTGAGCTTGATCCTGCTGTCCTTGCTTCGGTTTTTGCTCAGTTCCCGCATATATTCCAAAACCGGCATCTTTCCGCTGCAATCCTCGTAGAAAATAATCTCGTGCAAACAGTATCCCACCTCTCAGCCATATTATACGCAAAAGTTATCGCGCTGTCAATACTTAAAAGTTATCAGACAGTGAATGAGTTCCACGAGGTGAGGTGCACCCAATGAAGTTCAGCCGAAAGGGGCGAAACCGTGCGGGCATCAGAAGTGATTGCCCACACTGTCGCCCTATGATAGCCTGTTTCAGCGTTTTTCCCTTTGATTATCTTTCTGAAAACGCTACGCACGCAGCAGTCGGTTCACATCACCGAACGTATCGCTGACATATTCTTTGAAATCCCATGCCCGTTCCTTTTTTCTCAGCGGCCCGCTTTGCGCTGGAAGTGCTTGACGAGCTCGACGATGAACAATCCCGCGGTACCAAAAACCGCCGCGACCGCGTACTCGGCGAGCGAGACGGGCGTGAAGCCGAAGGCGCTCGCCAGCGCGGGGATCTCGCATACGAGCGTTGTGGCGAGTATGCTGCCGACCGCGGCGAGGGTGAGCGCCCCGTTGCCGTATCCCATGGTGAAGATGTTGCCGCGGCGCGAGCGCATATTGAAGCTGTGGCAGATCTCCGCCATCGACATGGTGAGGAAGGCCATCGTCATTCCGTCGGGGCTGGCGGCGATCTCCCAGCGGCCGGACTCCATGAAGTGGCCGACGAAGTAGGAGCCGAGCACCAGCAGCGCCACGAGCGTTCCCTGATAGGCGATGTCCACGCCCATGCCGCCGGCGAAGATACCGGCCCTCGCGCTGCGCGGGGCGCGCTTCATCACGTCGCCCTCGGCGCGCTCCATGCCGAGCGCCAGCGCAGGAAAACAGTCGGTGACCAGATTGATCCACAGCAGATGCACCGGCTCGAGGATGGTGAAGCCGAGCAGCGTCGCGGCGAAGATGGCGAGGACCTCCGCCATGTTCGAGCCGAGCAGGAACTGGATCGCCTTGCGGATATTGTCGTAGATGCGCCGACCCTCCTCGACCGCGCCGACGATGGTGGCAAAGTTGTCGTCCGCAAGCACCATGTCCGCCACGTTTTTGGTGACGTCCGTGCCGGTGATGCCCATGCCAACGCCGATGTCGGCGGACTTGATGGAGGGCGCGTCGTTCACGCCGTCGCCGGTCATGGCGGTGACGTAGCCGCCGCTGCGCCATGCGTTGACGATGCGGGTCTTATGCTCGGGCTGAACGCGCGCGTAGACGGAGATGCTCTGGTACTCGCGCGCGAAGGTCTCGTCGTCCATCTCGCTCAGCGCCGCGCCGGTGACGGCGCGAGTGTCGGGCGTGAGGATGCCGAGCTCCGTGGCGATGGCGACGGCGGTATCCACATGGTCGCCGGTGATCATGATGGGGCGGATGCCCGCTTCGCGGCACTCCGCGATGGCGGCCTTCACCTCCGGACGCACCGGGTCGATCATGCCTGCAAGACCGAGAAAGCACAGCTCCCGCTCCAGCACGGACGGCTCCGTGTTCTCCGGCATGGCGGGATAGCTGCGCTGCGCCGCGGCGAGAACGCGCAGCGCGCGGTCGGCCATAGCCTTATTCGCGGCGGCAAGCTCCGCGCGCTTTTCGTCGGTCATGGGGTGCTCTGCGCCGTTTTCCCAATAGCTCGTGCAGCGGTCGAGCACCACGTCGGGCGCGCCCTTGGTGAATTGCAGGCAGCCGTTTTTTGTGCGGTGGAGCGTGGACATCATCTTGCGGCCGGAGTCGAACGGCGTCTCGCCCTCGCGCGGCAGAATCTTCCCCAGCTCGGCGGTGCGCAGGCCGTGCTTCGCGCCCCATACGACCAGCGCCGCCTCGGTCGGCTCGCCCTGCGCCGAAGCGCCGTCGTCGTTCAGCACGGCGTCGCAGCAGAGCGTCATCGCCAGCGCGGTGTTCTCCTCGTCGCCGTAGCAGTCCACCACGGTCATTTTGTTCTGCGTGAGCGTGCCGGTCTTATCCGAGCAGATGACCTGCGCGCAGCCGAGCGTTTCCACCGCGGTCAGGCGGCGGATGATGGCATTGCGCTTCGACATATTCGTCACGCCGATGCTCAGCACGACCGTCACCACCGCGACGAGTCCCTCGGGGATCGCGGCGACCGCAAGCGACACGGCGATCATGAACGAGTGCAGCGCCACGTCGAGCGTGAAGCTGCCCGCGCGCAGAAGCTGGATGCCGAAGATCAGCACGCAGATGCCGAGCACCAGCCTGGTGAGGATGCCGGAGAGCTGGCTGAGCTTGCGCTGGAGCGGCGTCTGGCCCTCCTGCGCCTTGGAGAGCGCGTCGGCGATGCGGCCCATCTCGGTATCCATGCCCGTGTGGGTCACGACGATCCTGCCGCGCCCGTAGACAACGGTGGAACCCATGTAGACCATGTTTCTCCGATCGCCGAGGGGAATGTCCTTCGCCTGCTCGCGCAGATAGAGCGCGTCAATGTACTTGCTGACCGGCACCGATTCGCCGGTGAGGGCGGCCTCCTCGATCTTCAGGCTGGCGCTTTCAAGAATGCGACCGTCCGCGGGGACGGCGTCGCCCGCCTCCAGCAGCACAATGTCGCCCACGACCAGCTCCTCGCTCGGCACGGTGACGAGCCTGCCGCCGCGCAGGACGCGGCTGGTGGCTGCGGCCATCTTTTGCAGGGCTTCGATCGCCTTTTCCGCCTTGTTCTCCTGATAAACGCCGAGCACGGCGTTGACGATCACGACGAAAAGAATGATAAAAACGTCGGTAGGGCTTTCGCCGTTCACCGCCGACAGCGCCGCACTGATTGCGGCCGCGGCAAGCAAAATGAGAATCATGGGGTCGGCCATCTGCTTGAAAAACTGCTTGACGATCGAGTCCTTCTTCCCCTCGGCCAGCTTGTTCCTGCCGTTCGCGGCAAGCCGCGCGGCAGCCTGCTCGTTCGTCAGGCCGCCGC
>CAVKBJ010000078.1:0-16384 GCA_963654505.1 Lachnospiraceae bacterium | reverse complement strand
GGACCTGCCCTCGTCGCAGGGCGAAAAGCTGCTTGAGGAGCCGTTCCACATGGCGGCGACGAGTATGCTTGTGGTCGATGGGATGCCCGCCGGCTACACCAACGACCTGATCAACGAAATTCAGGACGTGCCCGGCGTGAGCAACGCCATTTGGGTGAGCAACCTCGTCGGCATCCAGATCCCCACGGACATGATCCCCGCCGACCTGCGCGAGATGTTCTACTCCGGCAGCTCGACCATGATGATCATTCAGTATGAGAAGGCCGGCGCGTCGGACGAGACGATGCAGGCCATCGAGGATATCCGCGATATCTGCAACGAGAAGTGCTTTCTCGCGGGCTTCTCCGTCGTCATCAAGGACACGCGCGACGTGATGGACAGCGAGCTGCCCATCTTCGTCGGCCTCGCCGTCGTGCTGGCGCTCGCCGCCATGCTGCTGACGCTGGAGTCCACCGTGCTGCCGTTCATCATTCTGGCAAGCATCGGCTTCGCCATCATCTACAACATGGGAACGAACATATTCCTCGGGCAGATCTCGTACATCACGAAGGCCATCGCCGCCGTTTTGCAGCTTGGCGTGACGATGGACTATTCCATCTTCCTCTACCGCCGCTATGAGGAGGAGCGCGGCAACTACGAGGACCGGCGCGACGCGATGGAGCAGGCCATTTTAGCGGCGTTCCGCTCGCTCTCCGGTTCGAGCCTGACGACCATCGCGGGCTTTCTTGCCCTGTGTGTGATGCGCCTGACGCTCGGACGCGACATCGGCATCGTGATGGCCAAGGGCGTTGTGCTCGGCGTCGCCACCGTCATTCTCGTCATGCCCTCGTTCGTGCTGCTCTTTGACCGGCAGATCGAAAAGCACACGCACAAGAGCCTGCTGCCGAGCTTCGATAAGGTCAACGCTTTCGTCCTGCGCCACCGCAAGGGTCTGGTCGTCTGCTTCGTGCTGCTGTTCCTGCCGGCCTACTACGCGCAGTCGCACGCGAGCATCTACTATAAGCTCGACGAGGCGCTGCCCCGCGACCTGCCGAGCATCGTCGCCAACGACAAGCTCAAAACGGACTACGACATGGCAACCTCTCACTTCGTCGTGCTCCGCGACGATATTTCCGCCGCCGACATGAGCGAGATGGAGCGGCGCATCGAGGACGTTCCCGGCATCACCTCGTCCGTTTCCTACCACGCCATGCTCGGCACGGGCATCCCCGACTTCTTCATTCCCGACGAGGTCAAGGATATGCTCAAGCAGGGGGGCTATCAGCTCATGATGGTCAACTCCCGCTACGCGCCCGCGACCGACGAGGTCTCCGAGCAGCTCGACCAGCTCAACGCGATATTGTCCGAGTACGATCCCGACGCGATGATCACCGGCGAGGGCGCGATGTACCGCGACCTGATCGACACGACGGCGGTGGACTTCGAGGTGACGAACTACCTCTCCATCGCGGCGATCCTGCTGATCGTCGGCATCGTGTTCAAGTCGCTGTCGATCCCCGTGGCGCTCGTCGCCGCGATCGAGCTGGCCATTTTCATCAATCAGGGCGTGTGCTACTTCACCGGAACGCAGATCCCCTTCATCGCGCCGACCATCATCAGCTGTGTGCAGCTCGGCGCGACGGTGGACTACGCCATTTTGATGACCTCGCGCTTTCAGGAGGAGCTGCACAACGGCAGGGATCGCATGGAGGCCGTGCGCATCGCGGCCAATTCCTCGGACGCCTCCATCGTCACGAGCGCGCTCGTGCTGTTCTGCGCGACGCTGGGCGTGTCGTTCGTTTCGTCCATCGACCTCATCGGCGCGATCTGCGTCATGCTCGCCCGCGGCGCGATCATCTCCGCCGTGCTGAGCATCTTCCTGCTGCCCGCGCTGCTGTGCGTCTGCGAGCCGATCTTCAACAAGACCACGCGCTACTGGCGCACGGCGAAGCCGAGCAAGGAGAGCAAGGAGTTTTCCAAGACGGAGGAGAACGAGCCTGCGCAGACGGTGTGAGCCGCTTAACAAGAAAGAGCCGGTCCGAACGGACCGGCTCTCATTGTATGCTTTTTCTGCGCGGCGGTGGCGCTTTTCTCAGTCCGCGTCGGGCCGCGTGGCCTGCTCGAAGATCGCCACGGCCCTGGCGTTCGGGGCCTCGGTGAGCTTCGCGACGAGGTAGGCCGCGAGGAAGCCGGCGATAAAGCCGGGGACGATCTCAAAGACGCCCGTGGAGGCGGTGAGGCCCGAGAGCAGCCAGCCGAGGTCTACCACGAAGCCGGTCACGACGCCCGCGACCGCGCCCTTGTAGTTGAAGCGCTTCCAGAACAGGGAGAGGAGAATGGTGGGGCCGAAGGAGGAGCCGAACGCGCCCCATGCGTTCTCCACCATGTCCATGATGGCCTGTGCGCCGCTGCCCTTGGAGTTGGCGAGCGCGTAGGCGATGGCGGAGAGGATCAGCACGAGGACGCGGCCCATGAGCAGCGTTTCCTTCTCCGAGGCGTTCTTGCGGAAGAAGGGCTTGTAGAGGTCCGCCGTGAAGGAGCTGGAGGCGACGAGCAGCTGCGAGTCCGCCGTGGAGATGGACGCCGCGATGATGGCGGCGAGCAGCAGCCCGCAGATGCCGGCGGGGAAGAAGCGGCGGGACATGGCGATGAAAACGAGCTTCTGCTCGCCGTGGGTGAGCAGCTCCTCGCCCATGATCATGCGGCCGAAGTAGGCGATCAGCACGGCGGAGAGGAGCGAGATGACGACCCAGACGATCGCCACGGCGGAGGACTTTTTGAGCATCGAGGGCTTTTCGATGGACATGAAGCGCACGAGGATGTGCGGCATGCCGAAGTAGCCGAGCCCCCAGCCGAGGCCGCTGACGATGTCCTGCCAGCCGGCGCTGAAGATGCCGCCGCCGAAGGCGCACTCCGTCACCGCGCCGGTCGCGGCGTCGGTGTACTCATAGACCGCTTCGAGCGCGGCGGGATCGAGCAGCTCGCGGTGGCCGAAGTAAACGACGATGGGGACGAGCATCAGCGCGCCCATCATCAAAAGGCCCTGAAAGAAATCCGTCCAGCACACGGCGGCGAAGCCGCCGAAGAAGGTATAGCCCACGATGATGAGCAGGAACGCGAGCATGGCGAGCTTGGGGGAGGCGTCCGGAAAGAGCGTGGTGAACACGGAGGTGCCCGCCACCAGCGCGGAGGCCACGTAGATCGTGTAGGCAAAGAGAAAGATGAGCGCGCACACGAGCTGGAGCGCGCGGGAATCGACCGCGAAGCGGTTCGTCAGGTACTGCGGGAGCGTGATGGCGTCGTCAGCCGCCTTGGAGAAGGTGCGCAGCCTTCTCGCGCAGAGGAGCCAGTTGGCGGTGGTGCCGATGGCAAGACCGATGCCGATCCACATCTGGCCGAAGCCGAAGGCGAGGATCGAGCCGGGCAGGCCCATGAGCAGCCACGCGGACATATCGGACGCCTGCGCGGACAGCGCCGTGACCCACGGCCCCATCGAGCGCCCGCCAAGGAAGAAGTCCTCCGAGTCCTTATTGGAGCCGTTGAAGTAAAAGACCAGCGCCACGCCGAGCAGGATAACGAAGTACGCGATAAAGGTAAAGATCTCCCAGTTCATGTTTTTTTCCATCCCTCTCTTTTTGTCTGTGCGGGGAAAGCGGCCCGCCGGCCGCGAAAAAAGAGAAGCGCCACGAAAGCATCGTGACGCTCTCATTCCTCACGACAACAGTTTTTTCCTATTAAATGCCAAACGCGGGGTTTTGTCAAGCCGGACGCTGCAAATTTATCGCGCGGGCCCCGCGTCCGTATGCGTTCAGCCCATGAATTCCGGCACGAGCACGCCGCGCGGGGCGTTGGCGGTCAGCTCGAAGGAATTGCCGTCGAGCCGGTGGACCTCATCGGCGGGATAGAGCCGCAGGAAGTCCTCCGCCGTGGCGAGCACGTCGTAGCCGTGGCTGCCGCAGCGGTAGTGCATGGGCACGATCACGCGCGGCGAGATCGCGTCCGCGACGCGCTTTGCGGTTTCCGCGTCGATGGTGTAGTACCCGCCGACGGGGATCAGCAGCGCGTCGCAGTCCCGGAGCGGGGCGAGCTGCGCTTCGCTCAGCTCGTGGCCGAGGTCGCCGAGATGCACGACGCGCAGTCCCTCGGCGGCGAGGATATGGATGGTGTTCGCGCCGCGCAGGGCGCCGCCCTTGTCGTCGTGGAAGGTCGAAACGGTCGTGACGGCGAAGGGACTGCTGCCGCGGGGGGTGAGCGCCACGGCCTCGACGAAGTCGTGGTCGCGGTGGTGGTGCGAGCAGAGCACCTCGTTCGCGTCCGTGTGCAGCGGCGGATAGCTGTCCACCGTGTAGGGGTCGAGCACGAGACGGTAATCGCCGCTTTCGACGGCAAAGCAGGAATGGCCGAGCCAGGTGAGTTTCATAAGCGTGATCTCCTTACGATCCATGTATTCTCTGCCATTCTACCACACGCGGAGCGCGAAAACAATACGGAAGGCGAAATATCGGGGAGCGTGGAAGGCGGCCCGACACACGCGGCCATCTGACCGGGTGGCGCGCTTGCTTTTTCGCGCGCGCTGTGCTACACTGAAAGGGAAATCGCTCCCCTTTGCTGAAAAATTTTTCTCGGAAAGGATACTATAAAAAATATTATGGATGTGAAAGAAATTCTCCGCCACGTCGATCACACGCTGCTCGCTCCCGCCGCCACATGGGAGGAAATTCAGCAGATCTGCGACGACGGCATCAGGTATGGCTGCGCGAGCGTGTGCATCCCGCAGACCTACGTCGCTCCCGCTGCGCGCTACATTGCCGAACAGCAGCACTACGGCTTCGGCCAGCTGCCTGTATGCACGGTCATCGGCTTTCCCAACGGCTACGTGTCCACCGGCGTCAAATGCTTTGAGGCCGAGTGCGCCGTGGCCGACGGCGCGACCGAGATCGACATGGTCGTGAACCTCGGCTGGGTCAGAGAGGGGCAGTACGACAGGATTTTGCAGGAGATCAACTCCGTCAAGATCTCCTGCCACGGGAATATCCTCAAGGTCATCATCGAGACCTGCCTGCTCACGGAGGAGGAGAAGATCAGGCTCTGCGAGGTCGTGTCCGCCTCCCGCGCGGACTATATCAAGACCTCCACAGGCTTTGCCGGAGGCGGCGCGACGCGCGAGGACGTGGCCCTCATGGCCGCGCACATGACAAACGGAAAGAAGATCAAGGCCGCCGGTGGCATCGCCACGCTCAGGGACGCGGAGGATTTCCTCGCCCTCGGCGCGGACCGTCTCGGCACCAGCCGCATCGTCAAGGCCGTGAAGGCCATGGAGAAAGGAGAATAATATGCCGACGCCCCACAATAACGCGAACCCGGGCGATTTCGCCAAAACCGTGCTCATGCCCGGCGATCCCCTGCGCGCGAAGTTCATCGCGGAGAATTTTCTGGAGGACCCGCAGCTCGTCAACAACGTCCGCGGCGTACAGGGCTATACCGGGACCTACAAGGGCGTGCGCGTGAGCGTCATGGCCAGCGGCATGGGCATCCCGTCCATCGCCATTTATTCCAACGAGCTTTATACGCACTACGGCGTGGAGAACATCATCCGCGTCGGCTCGGCGGGCGCGATGCGCGCGGATATGGAGCTTGGCAGCGTGTGCGCCGGTATGGGCGCCTGCACCAACTCCGGCTTCGCGAGCCAGTATGAGCTCGGCGGCACGTTCGCGCCCATCTGCGACTACGAGCTGCTTGCCGCCGCGGTGGAGAGCGCGAAGGAACTGGGCGTGAAGATGCCGGTCGGCAACCTCTACTCCTCCGACACGTTCTACGACGCGGCGGGGCGCAACGCCCGCTTCGGCAAAATGGGCGTGCTGGCGGTCGAGATGGAGGCCGCGGGGCTTTACTGCACCGCCGCTTACGCAGGCAGGCGCGCGCTTGCCATCTGCTCGATCTCCGATAACCTCGTCACCGGCGAGGAGCTGCCCGCCGACGCGCGGCAGACGACCTTTACCAACATGATGAGGATCGCGCTTGAGACCGCGGTGAAGATGGAGAATAAAAAATAAGGAGCGTTTTCCCATGCGAGTGATCGACATTGAAAACATCACCGAGGCCATGCGCGACGACACGCGCTTCGTCCTGCGCTGCGAGGAGGTCTTTCACGACAAGATCAGCGCCGCCGCGGCGACGATCCTGATGAACAAGGACAAAAAGCCCCTCGTCTGCCTGACAGGGCCGAGCGGCAGCGGCAAGACCACCACCGCCATGCGCCTGAAGGCGTACCTTGAAAACCTCGGCGTGAAGGTCTGCCTTCTGAGCATGGACAACTTCTTTCTCCCGCTCGCGGACCGTCCGCCGGAGCTGACGGACTGGGAGTCCCCGCTGTGCGTGAACCGCGACCTGCTCATCGACTGCATCCGCCGTCTTGCCGACGGGGAGGAGGTCGAGCTGCCGGTCTACGACTTCAAAAGCGGCGCCACCGGCGGCTGGGTGAAGATGCAGGGCGACAAAAACGCCGTTATCATCGCCGAGGGCATCCATATGCTCAACCCGCTGATCTTCGACCGTGTGCGCGACATGGCGACCGGCGTTTACGTCGCGCCCCGCACGCGCATCATCACCGCGCACGACAGGATCGTCCGCCCCGAGCAGCTGCGCGTGGCGCGGCGCATGATCCGAGACTATCAGGGGCGCGGGCACTCCCTGCGCCAGACGGTCGAGCGCGCCGAGAGCGTGGACGCGGGTGAGCGGAACTACATCATGCCCAATAAGCCCAACGCGGGCATCCACATCGATACCTTCCACGACTACGAGCCGTGTATTTTAGCGCGCTATCTCAAGGAGATCCCGGAGTTCTACACCCAGCTTGACGACGCCTTTGTCGCCCAGCACGGGCTGACCGACCTCTTTGAGGTCGTCAACTCCGTCCCGCCGCTCAAAACGGACTACGTTCCGCGCGACTCCATCGTGCGCGAGTTCGTCGGCGGCAGCGTCTTTCAATACTGAACCGGGAGGGGGCGCGGACGCGCGCCCTCCTTTTTTTGCGCGGCGGGGAGAGATCAGCGAAGCCGTACATAAAATGTTTGCCGAATATTTACACTTTTCGGCAAATATGGCTTGCCCTTCCGAAAAATTCCTGCTATAATACGCTCGAAGTTGTGCCGATGGCATGATCTCAGAAATTTATAAGGAAGGTTTGTATTATGAAGAAGTTTCTTGCTGTCCTTCTCTCGCTGGCTATGATCCTCGCGCTCGCAGCCTGCGGTCAGAAGGAAACCACCACTACCACCGACGACGCGCAGACCGCTGACGAGGCCCAGACGGAGTCTGAGTACAAGGTGGCCATGATCACCGACTACGGCGACATCACCGACCAGTCCTTCAACCAGACCACCTACGAGGCCTGCAAGGCGTTTGCCGAGGACAACGGCATCGAGTTCAGCTATTTCAAGCCCGCCGGCGATAACACCGCCGACCGTGTCGCCATGATCGAAAAGGCCGTTGACGAGGGCTTCAATGTCATCGTCATGCCCGGCTATGCCTTCGGCGGCGCCATCGTTGAGGCTGCCCCCGAGTTCCCCGAGGTGAAGTTCATCGCGCTCGACGTCGCCAAGGGCGACCTGCTTGAGACCGCCGTCGCCAAGGCCGGCGAGACCTACGACTACACCCCCGACAACTGGGATCTCGACAAGTACGTTGACATGAGCAACGTCTACTGCGCGGTCTATCAGGAGGAGCTTTGCGGCTACATGGCCGGTTACGCCGCCGTTAAGCTCGGCTACAAGAACCTCGGCTTCCTCGGCGGCATGGCCGTTCCCGCGGTCGTCCGTTACGGTTACGGCTTCGTGCAGGGCGTTGACGCCGCCGCGGCCGATCTGGGCCTTACCGACGTCAAGGTCAACTACATCTACGGCGGCCAGTTCTTCGGCGACGCCGACATCACCGCCGTGATGGATACCTGGTATGCCGGCGGCACCGAGGTCGTCTTTGCCTGCGGCGGCGGCATCTACACCTCCGCGGTCGATGCTGCCAAGAAGGTCGATGGCAAGGTCATCGGCGTGGACGTCGATCAGGCCGGCGTGATCGCCAACTATGCCGGTGTGGAGGGCATGACCGTTACCTCCGCGATGAAGGGCCTCTATCCCGCCACCTACGACACCCTGACCGACGTTGTCGTCAACGGCAACTGGGACAAGTACGTTGGCCAGATCGCCACGCTGGGCCTCGTTTCCGGCACCGATCCCGAGCTGAACTACGTTCAGATCCCGATGGGCGACGGTACGCAGTGGTCCGACAGCTTCACGCAGGACGACTATAAGGCCATGGTGAAGGATATGTTCGAAGGTAAGATCACCGTCAGCAACAACACCAGCAGCGACGTTTCTGCTGCCAGCTTCGCCACCGTGATCACGGTCGACGATCAGGACTCCATCAAGGGTTAAGCGTTCGGCAAAGAAAGTCCATATTGAGAGACGGGCAAGATGCCCGTCTCTCTTTTTTCGCGGAAAAAGGAAAAAATCATACGTTTTTTGGCAAAATGACTTTGCTTTATCGCCGCGGGTATAGTATACTATAGAATATTCATGGATTCCGTCCCCGCGCATCCCCAACGCGGCGGGCCATTAAAACGGAAGGAGGGCGAAAAACTTGGACGCACCGTATGCCATCGAGATGCTGGGCATCACCAAGCGGTTCCCGGGTATCATCGCCAACGACAACATCACCCTTCAATTAAAGAAGGGCGAGATCCACGCCCTGCTGGGCGAAAACGGCGCGGGCAAATCCACGCTCATGAGCGTGCTGTTCGGCCTGTACCAGCCGGAGGAGGGCGTCATCAAGAAGGATGGGCAGGTCGTGTCCATCAGGGACCCGAACGACGCCAACGCGCTCGGCATCGGCATGGTCCACCAGCACTTCAAGCTGGTGGAGTGCTTCACCGTGCTCGACAACATCATCATGGGCGTGGAGCCGACGAAGCACGGTTTCCTGCAAAAGGCCGAGGCGCGGGAGAAGGTGCTCGCCCTGAGCGAGAAGTATGGCCTGCACGTCGATCCCGACGCGCTCATCGAGGACATCACGGTCGGTATGCAGCAGCGCACGGAGATCCTCAAGATGCTCTACCGCGACAACGAGATCCTGATCTTCGACGAGCCGACCGCCGTGCTCACCCCGCAGGAGATCGACGAGCTGATGCAGATCATGAAAAGCCTTGCCGCCGAGGGCAAGAGCATCCTCTTCATCTCCCACAAGCTCGCGGAGATCATGGCAGTCGCGGACCGCTGCTCGGTGCTGAGAAAGGGAAGGTACATCGGCACGGTCGAGACCGCCGAGACCACGGCGGAGGAGCTGTCCGCGATGATGGTCGGGCGCAGCGTCAGCTTTCATGTGGACAAGAAGCCGGCGGAGCCGGGCGAGGTCGTGCTGGAGGTCGAGAATATGACGATGGCCTCCAAGCTGCACAGGAACAACGCAGTGAAGAACGTTTCGCTCAAGGTGCGCCGCGGCGAGATCGTGTGCCTCGCGGGTATCGACGGCAACGGGCAGACGGAGTTCGTCTACGGCGTGACCGGCCTCGAGCCGCTGGTTTCCGGTTCCGTCAAACTCTGCGGCAGGGATATTACCAATGCGCCGATCCGCCGGCGCAGCATAATGGGCATGAGCCATATCCCCGAGGACCGGCACAAGCACGGCCTTGTGCTCGACTATACGCTCGAGGACAATCTGGTGCTCCAGCGCTACTTTGAGCCGGAGTTCACCGACAAGGCGGGCTTTCTGCGGCGGAAGAACATCCGCGCCTACGCCGAGCGGCTCATCGGGCAGTACGATATCCGCTCCGGTCAGGGGCCCGTCACGATCGCGCGCTCGATGTCCGGCGGCAACCAGCAGAAGGCTATCGCCGCCCGCGAGTTCGACAGAGATCCCGAGCTGCTCGTCGCCGTGCAGCCGACGCGCGGACTGGACGTCGGCGCCATCGAGTCCATTCACCGCCAGCTCGTCGCCCAGCGCGACGAGGGCAAGGCGGTTCTGCTCGTGAGTCTGGAGCTGGATGAGGTCATGGACGTGCCCGACCGCATCCTCGTGATGTACGAGGGCGAGATCGTCGGCGAGCTCGACCCGAAAACGACCACGCAGGAGGAGCTGGGCCTTTACATGGCGGGCGCGAAGAGAGATGAGGTGAGGGCATGAAAAAAAGCATCTTCAAGAGCAACGGCTTTCAGTCGCTGACCGCCTCGCTTCTGTGCATCGTGCTGGGACTGTTCCTCGGCTATCTGGTGCTGCTGCTCATCAATCCTGCGGGCGCGGGCGAGGCCATCATGACGGTCATCAAGAACTTCATGACCTACAACCGTCCCGCCTCGCAGCTCAAATACCTCGGCAACACGCTCGTCAAGACCGCGCCGCTGCTGATGTGCGCGCTGGCGATCCTGTTCGCCTACAAGGTGGGCCTGTTCAACATCGGCACGGCCGGACAGTACTGCGCCGGCGCGGCGCTGAGCCTGTACGCGGCGCTCGGCCTCGGCTGGAGCTGGCTGCCGTGTATGCTCCTCGCGCTCCTCGGCGGCGCGCTCCTCGGCGGGATCTCCGGAGTGCTCAAGTCCTACTGCAACGTCAACGAGGTCCTCTCCGGCATCATGCTCAACTGGATCGTGCTGTATCTGACCAATATGCTCCTTACCACGGTGAAGGAGGACGCGAGCCCCTATACCAAGGTGCTCGCGCACGTCAACGGCTCCGCCGTGCTGCCCTCGCTGGGGCTCGGCGCGCTGTTCAACGACAACCAGTACGTCGGCCTTGCGGTGCCGCTGTCGGTGCTGATGGCGGTCATTGTGTGGGTCGTGCTGGAAAAGACGAGGTTCGGCTATGAGCTCAAGGCCACCGGCTTCAACCGGAACGCCGCGAAATACTGCGGCATGGCGGAAAAGCGCAACGTGATCCTCAGTCTCATGATCTCCGGAGCGCTCGCCGGCATGGGCGCGGCGATGCTTTATCTCACCGGCTATGAGCAGTGGCAGTGCTCCACCTCCTCCGTTCCCGCGATGGGCTTCAACGGCATCGCCGCGGCCTTCCTCGGCGGATTGAACCCCATCGGCACGGTGCTCGCCTCGTTCTTCATCCAGCACATCACGGCGGGCGGCGCGTATGTGGACAAAACCATGTACTGCGCGCAGATCTCCGATCTGATCTCGGCGCTCATCATCTACCTCTGCGGCTTCGTGTTGTTCATGAAGCACGCGATGAACGCCTACGCGGCCAAACGCGAGGAAAGGGAGATCCTGAAGGCAAAGGCGGCCGAAGCCGCGGCAGCGGCCGGCGTGGAGAAAGGAGGCGATCGGTAATGGTACTGCTGGTGCAATATACGCTGATCTTTGCCTCCGTGCTGATTCTGGTCGCCCTCGGCGGCTGCTTCTCGGAGCATTCCGGCGTCATCAACCTCGGCCTTGAGGGCATCATGATCATGGGCGCTCTCGGCGGCGCGCTGGCGATGCGCTATATTTCGTCCGACGTGCCGAACGTCGTGATGATCCTCGGCGTTCTGGCCATTTCGGCGCTGACAGGTATGCTCTATTCCAGTCTGCTGGCGGTGGCCTGCATCAACTTCCGGGCGGATCAGACGCTGGTCGGCACCGCTCTGAACCTGCTCGGCACGGCGGGCGCGACGGTCATCGTCAAGGCCATCAACACCGCGGCCAATCCCGACGACGTTTCCTCCATCATCCAGTATGCCGGCGCGAAGAAAGCGTTCACAGTGAACCTCGGCTCGTTTGAGTTCAGCTGGTTCATGTTCGTGACCGCGCTGCTGCTCGCCGCGTCCTACGTCCTGCTCTACAAGACCCGCTTTGGCCTGCGCCTGATGGCCTGCGGCGAGCATCCGCAGGCGGCGGACAGCGTGGGCATCAACGTCCACAAAATGCGCTGGGCGGGCGTGCTCATCTCCGGCTTCCTCGGCGGCATCGGCGGCATCGTGTTCATCACCGCCGGCGTTTCCGAGTGGCGCTTTGAGTACGGCGTGGCGGGCTTCGGCTTTCTGTCCCTCGCGGTCATGATCTTCGGCCAGTGGAAGCCCCAGCGCATCGCGCTCGCGGCGCTGCTGTTCGGACTGTTCCGCGCGCTCTCGAACGTCTACATGGGCTTCGGCTTCCTCACGGCGATGAACCTGCCCAGTCCGGTGTACAATATGATGCCCTACATCATCTCGCTTATCGTGCTGGCGTTCACCTCCAAGCGCTCCCGCGCCCCCAAGGCGGAGGGTATCCCCTACGACAAGGGCCAGCGGTAAGAGATCTCATACAAGAAAAAGCGTCGGCTGCAACCTGCAGCCGACGCTTTTTCCTGTTCGGTTTTACCAAGCGTGCCTGGCGCGGGACTGCGCCTCGGTCATGCCAAAGCAGCTCATGTCCACGTGCGAGTCCTGATCGCCCCAGGTCGCGTCGATGTGGTAGCTTGTGCCGTCGAGCACCGCGACGGTCCAGATATGGGTGGTATTCATGAGGGAGGTACACTCGATGCCCTCAAGCCGCAGCAGGAGGTTATAGGCCCCCGTGTAACCGTCGCACACGGCGATGCCGTCTACCAGCGCGCTGTAGGACAGATGGCTCAGGGAGCTGTCCGCGGCGGCGTCCTTATCGTATGCGCAGTTGTTGCACAGCCAGACGTAGTACGCCCGCGCAAGCTCGTACTGGCTCATGCTGTCCGTCAGATAGCCGCTCTCCCACAGCGCATCGTGGACGAGGATCGCGCGCTCGAGCGTTTTTTCGCGGTACTTTTGGAGCTGCGCGCCGTCGCAGGCCGTGGAAGAGAAGGTCAGCAGTACCCGTCCTGTGGAATAGCTGCGGCAGGAGGTGGAGTTGTACATCTGCTCGCAGTAGCGCTTGACGCCGACCGTAAAGCTGCGGGCGAGCGTCGTGACCTCCTCGTTGGTCAGCGCGCGGTCGTATTGCAGGGTGATGGTATTGCTCTCATCATGGAGCATTTGGCGGATGAGCGCGTCGATGGCGTCGGCGTCATCCACTGCGGGAGCGGAGGAGACCACGTCGGGCGCTTCGAGCAGGCTGCCCCACGTTGTACCGGCGGCGGAGCGGTAGGAAAGGACCTGCCACGAGAGCGTCAGACGCGAGGAGGGGTCGAGCATCCGCACGATCAGCGCCGCAAGCTCGCTGCGCTTGAGAGGCTCGTCCGGGAGGAAGGAGCCGCTCTCGTCCATGCCGCCCACGATGCCCCGCCTGTAAAGGCTGAGAATGTCGCTCTGATAGGGCGTGTAGTCGTCCACGTCGGTGATGTACTGCCGCGCGGCGTAGCCGACCGTCACGGCCTCGACGTTGCGCTCGTCGTAGCGCTCCGCGCTCAGGGCGGGGGCGAGTATGCCCGCCATCTGCGCACGCGTCGCGCGGTCGTTGTAATGGCCGTCAAATTCGTCGCCGAGCAGGCCGGCGGACTTGAGACTGCTCACATAGGGCCGGTACCACGCCTCGCCGGCTGCCGCCGGGGGAATGGTCTCGCCGCAGTCGAGCGCGTGCAGCCGCGCGGCGAAGGTCACAAGCTCTGCGACCGTAACGCTCCCGTCGGGCGCGTAGGCGCTTTCGCTCACGCCCTCGGTCAGACCGTATTCGTACAGCGCGGCGACGGCGTCGTGATACCACGCTTCGCCGCTCACGTCGGCAAAGCGTCCGTCATAGACGCGCGTGCGCGCGAAGAGGGTGGCTGCGTCCGCGGAAAGGGCTGCTGTATCCTCCGCCTGCGCGGCGGTGGAAAGCAGCAGCGTGAGCGCGCAGAGGAAAAGTAAAAGCCGTTTTTTCATGGTGTCTGCTCCTTATATCAGGTTATGGGACGAGGATATCCATATCCTCCAGCGTGAGGGCTTCGTTGTAGGGATTGAGGGCTTCGTTGACCAGCTCGCAGGTGGCCTGCGCATCGAGCACGTAAACGGACTGCTTGTTGTAATAGCCCGTGCCGTCGCCGGGGAGCGTGGCGAAATGGATATTCTCCATGCCGATGTTCAGCGCCTCGTTGCCGAGCCATACGAGGTTGCCGGTGGTGAGGTCGGTCTTGACGTAGGTGCAGAAGATATCCACCAGACCGGGAATATTCTTGACGTTGCCAAGCTGCAAAAGCTGCTTGGCGACAGCCTTGAGGAAAGCCTGCTGGGTGCCGATGCGCCCGATGTCCTCCGTGCCGTAGCCGGTGCCGTCGTTGTTGTGGCGGAAACGGACGACCTCCATCGCCTCCTGCCCGTCAAGGTGGCGGAGGCCCTTGGTGAAGTGGATGTGCAGATCCTGATAGGGGTCGTCGTAGTCCATGTTGATCGGAATGTCGAAATCCACGCCGCCGATCTGATCGACCAGCGCGATGAAGCCCTTGAGATCGACCGTGACGTAAAAGTCCACCGGCACGCCGAGCAGATTTTCGATCTCGCTCATCAGCAGCTCCGTGCCGCCCTTGGCGTAGGCGAAGTTGAGCTTGTTGCTTTTATATTTGTTGTGCAGCAGCGTGTCGCGCGGAAGGCTGACGAGGTCGATGCGCCTGTTCGGCACGTCGAAGCGGACGAGCAGATTGGTGTCGCTGCCGCCGTTGCCGTCGTCGAGGCCGGAGACGAGGATGTTGTAGCAGTATTCGCGGCGCGTGCGGCCCGCGGGTACGGGCTCGTCCGTGTCGGTCTGGTCGTCGTCCGCGGCTGTTGTGTCGGACTGCGCCGTGTCGGGCTTGTCCGTGTCAAGCTCCGGCGCGCGAAAGACGTATTTGACCGTCGCGACCACGGCGGTCGATAAAAAAATCAGGGATAACAGCATGACCGCAAGACGCTCGGAACGGCGCTTCGCGGCTTTCTTTTTCTGCATGGCGGGATACGGTCCTTTCCGTTATTGTCGAAAGCGGGAGAATATCGCTATTATACACGTTATGTCAACAAACTGCAAGAGGGAGAAAGAGCCTGCGCGGCCGGCGGGACGAGGGGACTGCCGACCGCGCAAGGCAAAGTCGGCCTTTGCCAGTTTCAGTTTCCCTTGTATTTTTTCCTCGTGGCGATGCCGCCGCGGATGTGGCGCTGGGCTTTGTTGATCTCAAGGATCTCCTTGACCTGAAGGTAGAGGCTGTGGTTGATCTGCGGAAGCCGGTCCTGAAGGTCCTTGTGTACGGTCGATTTACTGACACCGAACCTCTTGGCCGCGGCGCGCACCGTGGTGCGGTTTTCTATGATGTAAACTGCCAGATCGCAGGCCCGCTCTTCGATATTACCCTTCATGAATGAAACACTCCCTATCCGAGTTGCTTCAATCTATGCGCGGGGGAGAGCGAATATGCGAAAAGAGGGACCGAAAGCCGACATCTTCGGTCTTCGGTCCCTTCCCGGCGAATTACTCAGAGCAGCAGCATCAGCACCGGCGTCACCACAAAGCAGGCGAGGGTGGATATCGCCGCGCCCTGCGCGGCAAGCTGCTCGTCGGCGCCGTACTCCGCGGCGGCCACGACCGTCTGCGTCACGACCGGCATGGAGGCCTCGACGATGTAGACGCTCCGCGCAAGCCCCGTGACGCCGAAGATCGAGCAGAACGTCATGCAGATCGCCGGCGCCGCGATGAAGCGGAACGCCAGCATGACGCTGAGCGTGCGGTCAAAGCGCAGGCTGTGCAGCCCGATCTCGTGGATGATGCAGCCGGTCAGCAGAAGGGCCAGCGGTGTGACGGTATTATTGATGTATTTCAGATAGCCCATTACAAGGGAGGGAAGGGAAATGTCCAGCTCGACGATCAGAATACTGGAGAGAACGGCGAGCACCGTCGGCGTGCGCAGAAATTTCCGGATCGTATGCAGAGAAAAGCCGCCCACCTCGCCCGACCAGCGCACCAGCGAGATTCCGACGAGCTGCGTGAAGGAGGTGCTGACCACCCAGTAGAGCATGACCAGCGGCGTACACTCGCTGCCGAAAAGCTCCGTACACATGGCGAGACCGACGAATACGCAGTTGGACAGGGCGGACATCATCATAAAAACGCCGAGACTGCGCCGCGGCAGGCGCAGAAGCTTGCCGAGCAGAAAGGCGAGCACAAAATTGAGCAGACACGAGCAAAAGCCCGCGGTCAGCATGAAAGCAGACTGTCCGAGCAGCTCGCGCGAGAGGTTGGTGCGAAAGCTGTAGACGCACATACAGGGGATGGCGACGGTCATCAGGTATTTGCTGATGAATGCCTTGGCCTGTGCGTTCATCCAGCCCTTTGCCGCGCAGAAGTAGCCGGTCGCCGTCAGAAGCAGTATGATGGTGACGGATGTAACGGCGTGAAGAAAGGTCTCCATGAAGAAATTACCTCGACTTGAAATAAAGTTGCAAAGTTAATATAGCACTTCGGTTCGGGAAAAACAAGGCTTCGGCGGAGTTAGTGTAAAGTTTTCGTTGGCAAAACAAAAAGGGAAGCGGATAAAACCGCTT
>CAVKBJ010000077.1:463-5114 GCA_963654505.1 Lachnospiraceae bacterium | reverse complement strand
ACGACGGCATAAGCCTCCCGAAGATGTAGTTGTTCAGCTGCTCTCGGATCTCCTCCTCGGTGATGCCGGGCTGCTCGCCGATCTTGTTGGCGACAAAGGATATAAGCTCTTGTGTTGGTCTCATAATAAACGGCCTCTCTTTCCACTGTAATTGGCTATCACACTCCGCCGAGTGCGGCTCACGCAAAACGGAGCTTTTGCTTTCAGGCAATTTCGGCGCGGCATCTTATCAAATCTTTCTGCTGACTTTTTTGATCTTCTGCGCCTGCTCCTTCTGTTTCTGCTCGTTCTCCTGCTGCCTTTCCTTCTTCATGCGGCTGGCGATATTCCCTCCGATTCCAAAGCCTATGGGGAATTGGTGTCCCGGGCGCCAGAAACAGGCCCCCGTCATCTGCTTGGGATCGTGCAGATCGTACTTTGCTATCGTCTCCTTGAACTCCTTGGAGTCGTAGGCGATCTTCCTCAGCTGTTCGTTGGACAGGTTCTTATTTGTGTCATAGTCATGGCTCAGCAGGCCGAATACCGCGGACAGCGCAACGGATTCCCTCGCACGCTCCACCGCCTTCTCCGAAGGCTGCTTGCCGGCCTCTTTCACCGCCTCTGCCTCCGCGAACGCCTCATGATACAGGCGGAAGCGCTCCTTATCCAACACATTGAACCGGGCGGTTTTGAGCGTGTCGCCGCACATCTGCAAAATGCGCTCGCCCAGCGGGAGGATGTAGTCCTCCGACTTTTTCACGTACTTCTCGACCTGCTCTGTGTCCGCCGGGTCGAGCTTTGCGATGGACGCATTGAACAGAGGAGAAGTGCGGATCATCTGTATCAGCTGGGGGTACATACCGTATTCTACGGCGGCTTCAAAAACGCCGTGCGTGCGCTTGTCGGACATCATTTCGGTCAGAATCGCTCCTGCCAGCGCCGTCTGCAGATGCTCGCCGCCCTTTTCGCCAAGTTGGTCATACATCGCTTGCTCGTTGTCTATCTGCTGGTTCAGATAGTCCCGTGCAGGGTGTTCCTTGCCGTCCTCAGCGGCCTTCAGCGCCCAGCCCTCCTTCTCCCATTTTTCCATACGGTTGATGTTGAATATATCCTTCAGGCTGTCGTTGAAATGGCGTCTGTCGGCGGGTGTACCCTTTTCACTGGCCTTCTGCCTGGCCACCAGCGGCGTTTCCTCCTCCAAAACGGGCTTGGCGCTGCGCAGCAGCTTGTCGCCGACCTGCTTGCAGAACTGATTTTCCGCCGCCCGGTCCGTGCCGAGCTTCTTCTCCCAATCGAACTTCCCGAAGCTCTCCGTGAACGCATCGCTGCACTGGATGGCGTTCTGCAGGCCGGACAGCTGGCCCTTCTCCACGGCATTCGCCAGAACGCCGCCCGCGCCCTCCTGCGTAAGCATATAGCGCAAAATCTCGGTGGCCAGTACAGTTCTCGCCGCATTCGACTTGAAGCCGTAGGGATCCTTTCTCGCACGCATAAAACCCATGACATGCGCGAAGTCTGTGCGCGCCGTAGTGCAGTATGTTTTCATGGCTTCGCCGGCGGGGCCGCCTCTGCTCTGTACCTCACGCGCTTCGCTCAGGACGCCCTTGAGCTTCTCCTTGAACTCCTGCTCGAGCTCGTCCTCATTGTCCTCGTTGATGATGTTGATGCGGTTCTGATTTTCCTGCTGCTTGTCCGGCTGGTTTTCTTTCTTCTCCTCGGCCTTTGGCTCTCCGTTCTTCGGCGCGTCCTGCCCGACGGCCTGCTCCCTGTTTTTATGCTCCTGCTCCCGCAGGGCAAGCGCGATGCCGGTGAGGAACTCCCGCCCCACTTGGGCGCACACATCATGGAGATTGCCCTCTCTTGTAGCTTTGACGATCTCCATGACGTTGTCGTAGCGGATACCATCCCCGATTGCCTGCTCAAAGGCGTCGCTGTTGACGATCATCTCGACAAGCTGCGTCTCCTGTTTGGCGTTGACGATCTGCGTGATCGGCGCCTTCACGGCTCCTTTGTGGTTCTGTTGCTTCTGCTGCTCCTCGCTTACCAGCTCCGATATGATATACAGGGCGACGTTTCTCCTGGCGACCCGAAGCAGCTCATCCTTATTCGCCTGTGTCGCGGGGGCTCCGGTGGGCGTTTTGCCATTGTCCAGCGCGCGTTTGGACATGCCGCAAAACATTGCGTTCAACCTGATGGATTCCTCCAGCTTCTTTTTCGCGGCGGCGCTGTCCTTCGACGCGGCGGCAAACTCCTGCGTCAGCGTACCGAAGCTGCTGGCGCTGGCCCTATCCTTCTCTGCCCGGGCCTTCTCCTGCCGGCGCCGCGCTTCCTCCTGCTCCTGCCGCTGCCGCTCCCGTTCCTGTGCCTCGGCGGCGTCCCGCTGCTCCTGTTCCACCGCCAGCTTGTGCTCCAGCGCGCTCATGCCGGCGTATTTCGGATTACCAACCCTCTTATTGACAGCGTACTCCGGATCAGCCTCCGCCTGATCGCGCATCGCTATCGTTTTCTTCTGCTCGTCGAGGTAGTCCAGCTGCCGCAGCTTTTTCCGCGTGAATTTCATCACGCTGTTGGCGAACTCCACACGCGCGCGCTCATAGCTGCCGCTCCAACGCTCGTCGGGGTGCTGCTCCAGCTTGTGGTCGAGATACGCCTGCGTGGACCACAGCAGCTCGGAGAATTGCGCACCGGCAAGGCGGAGCTCCTCCTCGGTGGGCTTCTCGCTGAACTTGAGCTTTGCCACCTCCTGCAGCGCCTTGCGCATATCCTCAAACTGAAAGGAGGTGCGGCTCTCCGTGCTCCATCCGGCGCAGCGCTCCACCAGCGCCCGCGCCTCGTCGGGCATCCCCTGCCGGATCAGCTCGCCGGAGGCGTCGATCTCGGCGGAGACAATGCCGTTATCGTCGGCGCGGCCGACCTTCAGGATCACCGTCCGGTCGTCCTTGTGAAATACGCTGAACCCCGGCAGGCGCTCCTCCATGATCTCGTCGTCGGCGGAGAGGGCGCAGCGCATGAGCCCGCGGCGCGAGAGTGCGCGCCCCGCCGTGACCTGATACGCCGACCCGTCCCTTAGCAGCGCGTAGGCAAGGGCGTCCTGCGGCTGCTGATCCTGTTCGGCGGGGAGGAAACCGCCGCCGTTTTCGACGTTAAAGGCGCGGTAGAGCTTGAACGGGTCGAGCAGGGCAAAGTAGGGGTTTGCCGCCTGCTCGGCGGCCTCCTCGATCTGGGCGACGCTCATCGCCTCGTCCAGCCAGTGCTGCCGCTTCTCCTCCTGCTTCTCCTTTGTGGGATATTTCAGCCCCAGCTTGTTCAGGAAGGCGAAGATCTCCGCTCCATTCGACTGCAGCTCCACGGCATTGTTGCGGAAGGTGGCGAACGCCTCCTCCATGCCGCCGTTGAAGTCGGAATAGTTGCCGCTGTGAATCGCGGCGGCGGCATATTTATAGCGGTTCAGATTTACGGAATCGTCTCTGATCGCGCTCTCTACCGCCTGATAGATAAATTCCGCGCCGTTTTTCAGGTCGTGCTTCGCCTGATCGGCCGCCTCCTCCTGCGACTTGTTGGCGGCGAGGTGGTGCTTTTTGCGCAGCTCAAGATACTTTTCCTCGGTGATGTCGCCGTTGGCCAGCGCGGCCAGCGCCACGATGGCCTCGTTGAACTGCCTGTCCTCCGCCGTGCCGCCTGCTTTCATCAGACGGTCCAAAAAGCGGTTCCGGTCGATCTGCTTGAGGGTGGTGTCCTCGTTATAAAGCCCCAGCCGGTCGGTCGCGCTGCGCCATTCCAGCTCCTGCCGCACGCGCCACTCCACGGTCTTCATGACCTCTCTGGTGCAGCGCTGGGCATAGGCGTATCGGCTTTCATTATTCTCCTCCGGCCCGATGGTGTTGTTGTCGGGCCGCAGCTGGTCATAGATTCCCGGCTGCTGCTGCCGCGCAGCGAAGCTTTCAAACGAACCGTCCAGATCGTTGGGGTTCGGGCTCATCTCCTGTATCTGCCGCTCCACCTCCTGCATCGCGACATCCATCGCCTCTTTGGTCAGGTTCACAGCGGCGTATTTGCCCTTCGTCAGCGCCTTGAGCAAAAGGTCATAATAAACATCAGTCACGTTCGGCATAGCACAGTGCTCCTTTGTCGGTGAAAATTTTGGAATATCGCGGGGCTTTTGCTTATTATACACCCGTGAGGCGCGCTTTGTCCCGCCTCGCGGCAAGTTTTCCGCGGAAACCGGCAGCAGCAACGCTCGCCCGCGCAGTCCGCGATCGGCGAGAGCGGCAAGCGGGCGTCGTCATCGTAAATTCCTTTCTCCATGTTGACCGCGCCCACAAACGAAGTTTTTGCCTTTTCGTCATAGCTGTCCCAGCTCAGTTTTTCTTCCGTGCCGAGATAGACCGTGGGCGCGACGAAAAACACGTCGGCTGCTTTATCCGTCACATCCGTTTCGGCATATCGTCATCCTCCTCGACGGGGCCTACGGAAAGCTGGGCTGTCACCTTTTTCGGCGAGCTCGCCCATGCGGGCGTACATCCAGTTTCCGGGGCAGCTTTTGTTGGCAAACCACCTGTGGACGGTCAGCACCATTTCGTCCGGTGCCGGGCTGTAATCAAGCGTCTTGGTCTTGTCCCCAAGCCAGAGCAGCTTGTTCTTGCCGTTGCGCTTGCAGATGTCGACGCAAAGC
>CAVKBJ010000077.1:0-453 GCA_963654505.1 Lachnospiraceae bacterium | reverse complement strand
GACTGGTACTCTCATTTCGCACGACCTCCTTCAGATTTCGTACCCCGATGGGGTCAATGTATTTTTCTCGGATTTTTTGGCTGTTGCAGTGTTTCAGTTGCCCGGCGCGGCTCAACAGCCCGGAGGCCTGGGCGAACATGATGGGCTTTCCGGCGTCAAGCCGCTTTTTGACGCGGCGGCATTGCCGGGTGAAGCGCAGGAAATTCCGCTTGCGCAGAATAACATGAGTGCGGGAAAAGCGGTAGCCGACCGCGCTCACCATGCGCTTTGCCGTGGGATAGATCTGCCAGTTTGCTTTCATGGACAGGCCGAGCCGCTGCTGCATGAATGCGGCAATCATCTTCCGCGCCTTGTGCAGCTGCTTCTTGTTCGGCCCCAGCAGGGTGATGTTGTCCATGTAGGCGTCACCGTTCTCGCATTTGCTTTGAACGGTCTTGTCGTACTTGGGATAGA
>CAVKBJ010000076.1:0-10145 GCA_963654505.1 Lachnospiraceae bacterium | reverse complement strand
CTCCAGAGGATTACCCTGTGGGCGAAATTCTGCGGGCGGTGGAGGGCAACCTGTCGCCGATCGCGTGTCAGGCTGAGGACGGCTCCGGCTGCGGCGCTTCCTGCGACTGCGACGCGCGTCTTTTCTGGCAGGGGCTCGAAGACCAGATCAACAGCTATGTCGACAACCATACGCTGGCGCAATTCATGCGAGTCAATGAAAAAACACCGGCCGTTTTGAGCGGCACGGAAAGAAGATAAGGTGGTTCAATATGAGTAAGGCACTTTTAGAGATTCAGGACCTGCACGTGCGGGTCGAGGAAAAAGAAATTCTCCACGGTGTGGATCTGACCGTGGGACAGGACGAGACCCATGTGCTGATGGGCCCGAACGGCACCGGCAAGTCGACGCTCGGCTACGCCGTCACCGGCAACCCGGCCTACACCGTGACGGGCGGCAGCATCGTCTTTGACGGCGAGGACATCACTGCCCTGCCCGTCAACGAGCGGGCCGGGCGCGGCATCTTTCTCTCTTTTCAAAATCCATTGGAGGTGCCGGGCGTGACGCTCAGCGCCTTTATCCGCAGTGCGCTGGAGCAGAAGACCGGCGACCGGCTGCGCCTTTGGGACTTTAAAAAGCGCCTGACAGAAACGATGAAGCTGCTCGATATGGACGCGGGCTACGCCGAGCGCGACCTGAACGTGGGCTTTTCCGGCGGCGAGAAGAAAAAGGCGGAAATTTTGCAGATGCTCATGCTGGAGCCAAAGCTCGCCATCCTCGACGAGACGGACTCCGGTCTTGACGTGGACGCGGTGCGCACGGTAAGCGAGGGCGTGCGGCTCTTCCGCGAGCGCACGCACGGGTCGCTGCTCATCATCACGCACTCCACGCGCATTTTGGAGGCGCTGCGCGTTGACGCCGCGCACGTGATGGAAAACGGCGTCATCGTCAAAAACGGCGGGGCCGAGCTGGTCGAGGCCATCAACGAAAAGGGCTTCGGCAGCCTGAAGGCCGAGTAAGGCGGGAGGCTCCGATATGGCAGAGAGCAGAGAAAAGACCTTCGTTGCGGACGTGGACCGCAGCGTTTACGACATTCGAGACGCCGAGCACGACGCCTACCGCATGGAGTCCGGCCTGACGCCGGAGATCGTGGACAAGCTCAGCAAGGAAAAGGGCGATCCCGTGTGGATGCAGCAGTTTCGGCTGCAGGCCCTGCAAATTTACAATGAGCTGAGCGTTCCCGACTGGGGACCGTCGCTCGATGGCTTGGACATCGACCACATCGCCACCTATGTCCGCCCGAACACAAAGATGCAGAACGACTGGGCGAACGTCCCGCAGGACATCAAGGACACCTTCGAGCGCCTTGGCATCCCGCAGGCGGAGCGCAAATCGCTCGCGGGCGTCGGCGCGCAGTACGACTCCGAGCTGGTTTACCATAATGTGCGCGACGAGGTCGCCGCCGAGGGCGTGGTCTACACCGATATGGAAAGCGCCCTCAAGGGCGAATACGCCGATATGGTTCGCAAATATTTCATGAAGCTCGTCACCCCGCGCGACCACAAGTTCGCCGCGCTCCACGGCGCGGTGTGGTCCGGCGGCTCGTTCGTGTACGTCCCAAAGGGCGTCCACCTGTCCATTCCGCTCCAGTCCTACTTTCGGCTCAACGCCAGGGGCGCGGGCCAGTTCGAGCACACGCTCATCATCGTGGACGAGGGCGCGAGCCTGCACTTCATCGAGGGCTGCTCCGCGCCGAAGTACAACGTGGCGAACCTTCACGCGGGCTGCGTGGAGCTGTACGTCAAAAAGAACGCCAAACTGCGCTACTCGACCATCGAAAACTGGTCGAAGAATATGTACAACCTCAACACCAAGCGGGCGCTGGTCGAGGAGGGCGGCACGATCGAATGGGTGTCCGGTTCGTTCGGCTCGCACGTCGGCTGCCTGTATCCCATGAGCATTTTGAAGGGCGACAACGCCCGCATGGAATTCACCGGCGTGACCTTCGCCGGCGCGGGGCAGGAGCTCGACACGGGCGCGAAGGTCGTCCACGTCGGCAGGAACACCAGCAGCTATATGAACACGCGCTCGATCAGCAAGAGCGGCGGCGCGAGCACCTTCCGTTCGAGCGTGGTGGTGGAAAGGAGCGCCAGGGGCGCCAAATCTGCCGTGTCCTGCCAGTCGCTCATGCTCGACTCCGACTCCCGCTCGGACACCGTTCCCGCCATGGACATCAAAACACGGGACGCCGCCGTGGGCCACGAGGCAAGGATCGGCGCGATCAGCAACGACGCGGTCTTTTACCTCATGAGCCGCGGCATGAGCGAGGAGGACGCCCGCGCCCTGATCGTCAGCGGCTTCGCGGACAACGTGTCCAAGGAGCTGCCGCTGGAATACGCCGTGGAAATGAACAACCTCATCCGTCTGGAGATGAAGGGCAGCATCGGCTGAGTGAAGGGAGCGAACGATATGGAAAAAATGATTTATGTCAACCGTCCCGCTTCGCGCACCTGGAACCGTCTCGGCGTGAACGAGGCCGCCGTCCGCTGGGACGCGGACGCGGAGACGCCAATCGAAAGCACGGCCTATACCGCCCTCTCCGGCGAAAACGCGCCCATCCGCATCGAAGTATCGGACGGCGGCGCGGCCTACGCCCGCCGCGTCTGCGCCGTGACCGCCGGGGCGGGCGCGGACGTGACCGTTTACGAGATCTGCACCACCGCGCGGCCACTCGCCGCGGAGCTGCGGCTCACGGCGGAAAAGGGCGCGCGCCTTCGCGTCGTGCAGCTTCTGAACCCCGCGCGGGGCGCGGTGCTGCGCCACGAGCTGACCGCGCAGGTCGGCGAGGGCGCGAGACTCGACCTTATCTCTCTCCAGCTCGGCGACGGCGATATTTACGCCGACCATCATATTGCCCTCGCGGGCGACGGCGCGGCGCTGCGCGCCGGCCTCGGCTACCTCGCCCGCCACAGCGACACGGTGGACGTCAATCTAACCGTCGAGCAGAGCGGCAAAAACACCGTCAGCGAGATCAATGCCGCCGGTGCGCTGATGGAGGGCGCGAAGAAAATTTTCCGCGGCACCATCGACTTCAAACGCGGTTCGTCCGGTTCCGTCGGCAGTGAGAACGAGACCGTCCTGCTGCTCGGCGAGGACGCGGAAAACAAGACCGTTCCGGTCATCCTCTGCGCCGAGGAAAACGTCGAGGGCAGCCACGGCGCGACGATCGGCGAGCTGGACGCGGACACGCTTTTCTACTTTGCCAGCCGCGGCATCGACCGTGCCGCCGCCGAAGCCATCCTTGCCCGCGCCGCCGTCGAACGGCTCGCGTGCATGGTAGGCGACGAAGCCTTTTCCGCGCGCGCCCTCGGGGCGCTCGCGCAGGTCCTGTGCACGAAGGAGGTCAGCGAATGAGCACGAACTACAAGGCCGATTTCCCGCTGCTCACACAGCGCGACGTCGCCTATCTCGACAGCGCCGCCACCGCCCAGCGCCCGCGGTGCGTGCTGGACGCGGAGCGGGATTTCTACACGCTCCACAACGCCAACCCCATGCGCGGGCTTTATCCCCTGAGCATTGAGGCGACCGACGCTTTCGAGAGCGCCCGCGCCGCCGTTGCGCGCTTTCTCGGCGCGGCGCAGCCGGAGGAGATCGTCTTTACCCGCAACACCACCGAGGGACTCAACCTCGTGGCCTACAGCTACGGACTGAGCCACGTCAGGGCGGGTGATGAAATTCTCATCTCCACGATGGAGCACCACAGCAATATCCTCCCCTGGCAGATGGTCTGCCGTCAGACCGGCGCGCGGCTCAAATTCATGGAATGTGAACCGGACGGCAGTCTCGATCTTGATAAGGTCGAGGCCCTCATCACGGAGAAAACAAAAATTGTCGCGCTCCAGCAGGTCTCGAACGTGTTCGGGCGCGAATACCCCCTCCGCGCGGTCGCGGATATGGCGCATTGCGTCGGCGCGGTGCTGGCAGCGGACGGCGCGCAGAGCGCGCCGCACCTGCCCGTCAACGTGCGGGAGCTGGGCGTGGACTTCTTCGCCTTCTCCGGCCACAAGCTCTACGGCCCTATGGGCATCGGCGCGCTGTATGGGCGGCGCGAGCTGCTGGAGGAGATGCCGCCGTTTCTCACCGGCGGCGAGATGATCGACTCCGTCACGCGCGAGGGCGCGGTGTTCGCCGAGACGCCGCACAAATTCGAGGCCGGCACCGTCAACGCCGCGGGCGCGGCGGGCCTGCACGCTGCCATCGGCTATGTGGAGTCCGTCGGCTTCGACGCCATCCACGCACGCGAGCTGGCGCTCACCGCCGACGCCTTCGCGCGCATGAGCGCCCTCCCGCATGTCCATATCCTCGGATCGGACAAGCCGGAGGAGCACAACGGCATTCTGACCTTCACGGTGGACAACGTCCACCCGCACGACGTGAGCGAGCTGCTCGCCGACGACGGCGTGGCCGTCCGCGCGGGGCATCACTGCGCCGAGCCGCTGCACCGCTTTCTCGGCCTTCACGCCACGGTGCGCGCGAGCTTCGCGTTCTACAACGATAAGAACGACACGGACCGGCTGATCGACAGTCTCTCCACCGTCAGGAGGCGCATGGGCTATGACGACTAACCCCTTTTACAATGAAATTCTCACCGAGCACAACATCCGCCCCGAGTTCAAGCGCGAGCTGCCGGACGCGGATATCGTGCTCGACGGCGTAAATCCGAGCTGCGGCGACGAGATCCAGCTCAGGCTCAAGCTCGACGGCGACACCATCACCGACGTCGCGTTCGTCGGCGACGGCTGCGCCATCTCGCAGGCGTCCACCGACATCATGCTCGGCATGATCGTCGGCAAAAAGAAGGATGAGGCCCTGCGGCTCGGCGAGCTTTTCCTGCGCATGATCCGCGGAGAGGCGAGCGAGGAGGAGATCGACTGCCTTGAGGAGGCCTCGGCGCTGCGCGACGTTTCCCATATGCCCGCGCGCGTGAAGTGCGCCCTGCTCGGCTGGCGCACGCTGCGCGAGGCGCTGGGCGAAAAAGCGCCGTTCTGAGTGAAAAATGCAGCTTGATACCATACGATTTTCGCAATATGTCTTGCAAAGCCGCGCGGAAGTGCCTATAATAGAGCATACCCGTGCGGCTCTCTTGCATCCGCCGCGCGGAGAATACAATATCTTGAAGAGGTAAACCGGAATGAAAAAGCTTTTGTCTGTGCTGCTGTGCGCCGTGATGGCGCTCAGCCTTGCCGCCTGCGGCAAATCCGACGACGCTCCCATCACCGACTCCGGCAACGGCGGCGACTCCGACGGTCTGACCGTCGCGCTGGTCGTGGCGGGCAAGCTCGGCGACCGTAGCTTCTACGACTCCTCCAAGGAGGGTTTGGACCGCATGGCCGCCGACCTCGGCGTGACGCCCATCGTCATCGAGTGCAACAACGAGAACCACGATATTCAGATGAAGAACGCCGCCGAGAAGGCGGACATCGTCGTGTGCGTCGGCTGGGAGTTCTACAACGTCGAGACCATCGCGCCCGACTATCCCGAGGTCAACTGGATCTGGGTGGATAACGCCACCTCCACGCCCGTGGAGAACGTGCTTAACATCACCTACGCGCAGAACGAGGGCAGCTTCCTCGCGGGCTACATCGCCGCGGCCGTCTCCGAGACCGGCGTGGTCGGCGCGGTCGGCGGCGAGGACGCCGACACCATCAACGACTTCATCGTCGGCTACACGCAGGGCGCCGAGTATTACGGCATTGAGAACGGCAAGGACATCACCGTGGTGAAGAACTACTCCAACACCTACGACGATCCCGCCGTCGGCAAGGACTGCGCCATCGCGCTCAACGATCAGGGCGCGGACGTGATCTTCCAGATCGCCTCCGCCTGCGGCGACGGTGTGTTCGAGGCCGCCAGGGAAAAGGGCTTCTACGCCATCGGCGTGGACAGCGACCAGAAGTACATCGATCCCGAGGTCATCATCTGCTCGATGAAGAAGGAGGTCGGCAGCTCCATTTATGACGCGGTCGCCGGCTACCTCAAGGGCGAGAGCCGCTTCGGCACCACTTGGACCGCCGACATGGCGACCGGCTACGTCGGCATCGGCTACGGCGACGACGGCATGACACAGCAGGTTCCCGACGAGGTCAAGGCCGCCGTTTCGGAGCTTGCCGAGAAGATCTCCTCCGGCGAGATCGTGGTGGAGACCACCCGCGGCTGAGCAAAGCTACCTCCCCAAATGTAAGCATCCTTTGCGGCGCGGCATACCCTGCCGCGCCGCTTCCGCTATTCCAACGAAAGTGAGGTAACGAGCCTTGCAGGAAAACGCAGTTGAGTTCCGCCACGTTTCCATGGAGTTTCCCGGCGTGCTCGCCAATGACGACGTGTCGCTTGAGATACGGCGGGGCGAGGTCTTTGCCCTCGTCGGCGAGAACGGCGCGGGCAAAACGACGCTGATGAACGTCCTTTACGGCATCCACGAGCCGACGAACGGCGAGGTGTACATCCGCGGGGAGAAGGTCGGGCGCTTCACGCCGAAAAACTCCATCGCGATGGGCGTCGGCATGGTGCATCAGCATTTCATGCTCGTGCCCAGCTTCACTGCGGCGCAGAACATCGTCATGAGCCGCGAGCCGCGGCGCTTCGGCGTGCTGTTCGACAATACCGCCGCCGAGCGCGAAACGCGAAGCCTCGTGGAGGAATACGGTCTCGCGGTCGATCCCGCCGCCGTGGTGCGTGAGCTGGGCGTGGGGCTCCAGCAGCGCGTGGAGATCCTCAAGACCCTCTACCGCGGCGCGGACATTCTCATTTTGGACGAGCCGACCGCCGTGCTCACCCCGCAGGAAACGGACGAGCTGTTCGCCGTGATCCGCCGCGTGGTGCGCGAACTGGGCATGACCGTCATCATCATCACGCACAAGCTCTACGAGGTCATGGCCATCTCCGACCGCGTGGGCGTGATGCGCAAGGGCCGGCTCATCGGCGTGGAGAACACCCGCGACGTGGACGAGCGTAAGCTCGCCTCGATGATGGTCGGCCGTCCCGTGCTCTACGACCATCTTGAACGGACCGGCGAGCCGGGTGCCGAGCGGATCAGGGTCGAAAGCCTTACGGTCTGCGACGACCGGGGGCTGGTCGCGGTGGACGGTCTTAGTCTGTCCGTCCTCGCGGGCGAGGTGCTCGGCATCGCCGCCATTGAGGGCAACGGGCAGAGCGAGCTGCTTGAAGCCGTCACCGGTATGCGCCGCGTCGAGCGCGGCACGGTCGAGATCTGCGGGCAGAACGTTACGGGCAAAACGGCGGGCGAGATCCGCGCCGTCGGTCTCTCCCACATTCCCGAGGACCGGCTGGCGACCGGCGTGAGCGCCGTTTCCAGTGTGACGGACAACCTGCTCATGGGCAAGCAGCGCAGCCGCGGCTTTCAGGGCTTCGCCCTCTCGCAGCGCCGCAGCTCCATCGAGCGCTACGCGCGGGAGGTCTACGAGCGCTTCGACGTCCGCGGCGCGGGCGTCGGCGTCCCCGTCGGCTCGATGTCCGGCGGCAATATGCAGAAAGTCGTCGTCGCGCGTGAGTTCTCGTTCGACTCTCCCGTGCTCATCATCGCCCAGCCCACGCGCGGCGTGGACGTGGGCGCCATCGAATTTATCCACACCCGCATCATGGAAAAGCGCAACGCCGGCTGCGCCATCCTTCTCTGCTCCGCCGATCTCGACGAGGTGTTCCGCCTCTCCGACCGCATCATCACGATGTACGAGGGCCGCATCACCGGCGAGTTCCGCGCGGGCGGGATCACCAGGGAGGAGATCGGCTGGTACATGACCGGCCACCGCAGCGGAAAGGAGGCGGCAAAGTGAAAAAGCTCTCAGGTCTTGTCAGCGTCCGCTATCTGCTCTCGCTGCTGCTGTCCGTTCTGCTCGCCTTTCTCATCGGCGCGGGCATCCTTGCCGTCTCCGGCTTCAATCCGCTCGCGGCCTACGGCGCGATGCTCTCCGGCGCATTCGACAGCGCGCGCCACGTCGGCGACCTTTTAGAGTACGCGATGGTGCTGTGCGTGTGCGGGCTTGCCTGCGTGCTCGGCGCGCGCGTCGGCATCTTCAATGTCGGCGGCGAGGGCCAGCTGCTCCTCGGCGCGGTCTTTGCCGCGCAGGTCGGCGTGTGGATGGACGGGCAGCCCCGCGCGCTCGTCATCGTCTGCGCGGCACTCGCGGCGATGGCCGTCGGCGGGCTGTACGCCTTTATCCCCGGCGTTCTGAAGGTGAAGGTCAAGGTCAACGAGGTCATCACCACCATTATGCTCAACACCATCGCCGCCTACCTCTGCCAGTATCTCGCCAAGGGCCCGTGGAAGAACGCAAACAAGAACATGGTCGCCGCCACCGGGCAGCTCGGCGCGGAGTACTGGTTCGGCAGCGTCATTCCCCGCTCGAACCTCACGAGCGCCGTGTTCGCCGCGGCGGTGATGGCCTTCCTCGTGTGGTACGTGATGGAGCGCACCTCCGTCGGCTATGAAATGCGCATCACCGGCGAAAATCCGCGCTTCGCCTTCTTCTCCGGCCTGCGCACCGACCGGATCGTGCTCCTTGCCATGACCGTCTCCGGCGCGATGTGCGGCCTTGTGGGAATGTTCCGCGTCTACGGCGTCGAGCACCTCTACCGCGACAGCGTCAGCAAGGACTACTACTTCGAGGCGCTGATGGTCGCCATGATCGCGCAGTACAGGCCCGTCACCGTCATCTTCCTCTCGCTCTTTTTCGCCGTGCTGAAGATCGGCGCGCAGGGCATGGAACTCATCGGCATCCCCTCGCAGATCTACCTCATCATTCAGACGGTCATCATCTTCTGCATGGCCGCCGAGAGCGGCGTCACCCGCTCACTCACCGCCGCGCGCGAGCGCCGCAGAGCCAAACGCGCCGCCGAAGAACGCTTAAAGGAGGAAATCGGACATGGATGATCTTTCCGCGATCCTCGCCGGCATTTTCTCCTCCGGCACCTTCAACGAGATGCTCCGCCGCGCGACGCCCGTGGCGCTCGCCGCCATCGGCGGCTCGCTCACCGAGCACGCGGGCATCATGAACATCGGCATGGACGGCATGATTCTGATGGGCGCGTTCTTCGGCGTGTTTGGCAGCTATCTTTTCACCTCCGCGTGGGGCGGCGTGGGACTGGCGCTTGCGATGGGCCTGCTCGTCGGGCTTTTCTTCGCGCTTTTCGTCGTGAAGTTCCGCTCGGACGAGTTCATCATCGGCTGCGCGCTCAACACCTTTGCGCTGGGCCTGACGACCTATCTCTCCCGCGCCGTGTTCGGCACCTCCGGCGCGAAGGGTTTCCCCTCCCTGCCGACGGTGCATTTCCCGCTGCTCGACAGCGTCCCGTTCCTCGGGCCGGTGCTCAACGATCACTCGCTGTTCGTGTACCTCACCTGGGTCTTTGTCCTCGTGCTGTGGGTATTCCTCTACAAAACGCCCTACGGCTTCTGGCTACGCGCGAGCGGCGAAAAGCCCGAAACGCTGCGCACCGCCGGCATCGAACCGGAGAAGCTAAAGTGGCTCGCGAGCCTTCTGTGCGGCGTGCTGTGCGCGCTCGCGGGCGCGCATCTGTCGCTCGGCTACCTGAGCGGCACGTTCGCGGAGAATATGTCCAACTCCCGCGGCTACATCGCCTTCGCCTGCGTCATCTTCGGCGCGGCGAACCCCGCCAGGGCCT
Source organism: Lachnospiraceae bacterium (assembly GCA_963654505.1). GTDB lineage: Bacteria > Bacillota > Clostridia > Oscillospirales > Oscillospiraceae > Hominicoprocola. The sequence goes on along the minus strand of CAVKBJ010000076.1, from coordinate 468 downwards.
ACCTCGCGGCGCTGATGTTCGGCTTTTTCGACGCCATCGGCCTGCGCTTACAGGACTACGTCAGTTCCGACCTCACCGGTATCATCCCCTACGCCATCACCGTCGTTATGATGGTCTGCGTCGTGGTGAGCGCCCGTCAGCGCCGCCGTCACGCGGCGCATCGACGCCTGAGCCGCCGCGCCGCGCCGTAGGCGTTCCGTCTTTGTGTTGCCTTGCGCGGAAAAATGTGGTATGATGGCTCCTGCAATAAAGAGATCCAAAGTTTTGTGTAAAGAGGTATACTTTTGATGGGGAAAATCGGTTTTGACAACGACAAATACTTATCCATGCAGTCCGCGCACATCCGCGAGCGCATCTCGCTTTTCGGCGGCAAGCTGTATCTGGAGTTCGGCGGCAAGCTCTTTGACGATTACCACGCCTCGCGCGTGCTGCCCGGCTTCCAGCCCGACAGCAAGATCCGCATGCTGC
>CAVKBJ010000075.1:0-2757 GCA_963654505.1 Lachnospiraceae bacterium | reverse complement strand
CGCCCAGCAGCAGCTCGAGCACGGAGGCCTCCCGCTCCGCGCGATCTTCATTGACTATTTTTTCCATTCCTTTTCCTCCTCTTGATGGTATGCGTGCAGCGCCTCCGCGGTTTCGTGGGGGCGCTGCACAGGTTTTTTTAAGCGTCGAGGACCTCCCAGTCCTCGAAGGTGAACGGGGCCTCGATCTGGCCGAGCTTCGCGGCCTCCCAGTCGGCGAGCGTCAGGTCGTCGAAGCTCACCTGCTTGAGCGCGATGCGCTGTCCGTCCGGATTGTCGGGGTCGTCCAGGCTCGTGATGATCGTGTGCTTGAGATCCCTGCCGTCCTTGAGCGCGGCGGACTCCGCCGTGATCAGGCGGCTCGTGGCGTTGTAGATGCGCACGCTGCCCGTCCCCGAAAGGCCGGTGAGCTTTCGGCTCGCCATCAGCGTGCGGCAGCGCGCCACCTCCTCCTTGGTCTTGTTGAGCTTGGCCTGGCAGCCGTAGCACTCGGCTACGAGCTCGCCGTCGAGCCACAGGCTCCCGAAGGTGCCGCTCCGTACAAGGGCGGCCTCTAAAATATCAGCCATGCGTTTCTCTCCTTTCTTTCATCAGGCCGCGTCGGTGACCTCAAAGACGATGTTGAAGTCCTCCATCGCGTCGAGCACCCAGCCGTAGAGGTTAAGGAACACATAGCTCCCCGTGTCCTCCTTGACCACGGCCTCGTCGCTCAGCGCGCGGATGCGCGTCACCTCGTCCGTGTCGTCCGCGTCCTCCGCCTGCTTGACAAGGTAGCTGCGCGTCGCGTCGGCGTCCAGCCTCGCGCCGGAGGAGCCGGACTTGAGCACGCCGGAGCCCTCCAGCGTCCCGAGATAGCTCCGCAGCGCCGTGAGCAGGATGCACTTGTTGTCATAGCTGTTCGCGCACTTGCCGAGGTACTCGTCCTCCACGGTCGTCATCGCGTAGTAGCGGATGAGGTCGATGGCCGCGGTCATTTTGATCTTTTTGAGCGCCTCCGGCTCGGTCGAGGCAAGCGTCACCTTGCTCGTCACCGCGCGCGAGAGCTTGCGCACGCGCCCGTCGTCGAGGATAAAGAGCTTGCCCGCCTCCACGGCGTCGTCGGGCGACGCGGTGGCGGTCACCGCCGTCACCTCACTGAGCACCGCGTAGGTGGCCGAGCAGTCCGCCGGCGTGCCGGCGAGGATGCCCGCGATGCGCGAGCAGTACGCCGCCGCGGCGTAGGTCGTCGAGCCCGCCACGATGCCGCTGGAGACGAAATTGATCACGCCCTCGTCGTCCGCGGCCGTATTCGGCAGCACGGCCTTGCCGATGTAGCGCAGCTTTCGCTGCGCCTTCACCAGCGCCGCGAGCGCGGTCGCGTCCGACGTCGTGATGTCGGACGGCCCGCAGAGGTAGTCGTAGCTGTAGGTCGCGAGCGCGTTGAAGCCCGTCGCGATCTCCGCCGCCGCGGCGATCACGGAAACGTAGACCACGCTCGGGCGGTTGATGTGTCCGATCATCGCGCGCTTGATGTAGGCGATGTTGTCGGCGCCGAGCGCCGAGGGGATGTCGCTCTCCTGATAGACCGCGTGCACGCCGTTGGCCTTGCTGTCGCGGATGATCAGCGCGACCGTGCCGCGCGAGGTGCGCGCGGCCACGGTGCTCGCGGCCTTTTCGAGCGAAAAGGTCAGTTGGGGAAGACCCATAACACAAATTCTCCTTTTGTCAGATTTTCTTGCCGTTGACGGTCAGCGAGGTCACAAGCGTATCCGCCTTTTCCTCCGTCCCGCCGTCCCCGGCCCTCGGGGCCATAAAGCTGAAGTCGAGCAAAATCGACACGCGATCCGGCTCACGCGGGAGGCTCTTGAGCGTCGGCTTGAAGCGCCGGTCTCCGACCTTCAGAACGCCGCCGAGCAGCCCCATGCACTCGTCCGCGTCGCCCGTCAGCCGCTCCCACGAGGCCTCGTAGTGCTCGTCCACGCTGTCAAAGAGCGTCAGCGTGATCTGCACCGCGCGGAGCTCTATGTACCGGCTCGCGGCGCGCCGCTCGTCGCGCGTCACCTGCAGCCAAAAAGAGGGCCGGTCAAAATCCACCGGGCACACGTCCAGATATACCGTCCGCGCCGGCCATTTTTGATTGAGCAGGTCGTTGACCGCTCCCACAATGTCAAGCGTTTTCATTCTCCGCCCTCCAGATAGGCCATCGCCTTTTTCTCGATCTCCCGCGCGCCCTCCTCGGCAAGGCGCACGAGCTCGCTCCGCGCGGCCGCGCGGTACATATATTTGCCCGCCGCGCGGTCGGCCTTCAGCCTTGCGCCGAGCGCCGGCACGTAGCGTCCGGCGGTCTGGGCGTGGCCGCCCTCGAGCGCGTTCGTGATGTAGCCCGCGGCGTAGCCATCCAGATCGGTCTTTGCCCGCGCGCGCACGGCGGCGTAGCCCTTTCCGCTGCCGAGATAGCGCTCCTGCACCCCCGCCACGCGGCCCGTGCCGCCGATCTCACGCCGCACAGCGGCGAGCAGCTCGTCGCCCGCCTCGGCGAAAAATTCGCCGCGCGCGGCCCTGAGCGCTTCGGGAAAGCCCTCTAATTTTTTCACGACCTCGTCGAGGCCGCGCAGTTCCACGCTCTGCATCAGGCGTCCCACCTTCGCTCGATCACGTATTCGTTCTTGTACGGGTCGAGCTCGAGCGCCCGGCGCACGGTGTAGGGCTTCTCCGTGCCCTGCCCCACGAGGTCGCCGGCGCGCAGCACGATGATCTTCGGCGTGACCAGTATGCGCTGCT
>CAVKBJ010000074.1:0-24407 GCA_963654505.1 Lachnospiraceae bacterium | reverse complement strand
TTTTCGCACCGCATTACCTTGAAATTTCTACTTGACTTTTCTTAGCAGGTCTTTCTCAGAATCCGAAGATGCCTGTAGGCAGAGGAACGGACAGCAGATCAACGAACAGATAGTCTGAAAAGACCGAAAAAACTGCCGAAAGGATAAAAGCCTTGACGATCAGCTTCTTATTGATCTTGCTGCGCTGTGTCAACAGTACGACCTGGATCAGCAGGTAAACAAAGGTGCTAAGCAGATAGCCGATCGGCTTCATGGCAAACGCATAGGCAGCCAGCATGATGAAGGTTCCGACAACTGCATAGTTGTCCGCAAACCAGTCCTTGGGCGTTCTGCCGGAAAAAAGCTCTTCTCCAGCAGCTTTGAGTTGTTTCATTTCGCCATAGCTTCTTACCATCAAGGCAATCGCTAAAATCAGCAAAGCTATCGACCATACAACAGGAATGGTTCTCGCATCGATAAAGTCCTTATTGGTACCAAACGACTGAATACTGTGGGAAGCGATGTAGTAGCCGATGCTGAAAAGCGCAAATATTGCACCGGCAATCAAGTCCTTAACACACCTTTTCATTTTTCCTCCTAAATTTTTAAATATTTGCCCATGGTTTATTTTTCCATCGCGGATGAGCGTAAACTGATTTGTCCGCGACAAAAGGCCATTTTTCTTCATGAAGCACCGCCATTGTGCCTTTCACCATCATCAGGCATATTTGTTCAACGGCTGTTTCGGTCTGTGCCGCCATATGTGGAGTACAAATCAAGTGCGGAGCCTTTGCCAAATCACTCTTCGGATCCAGACGTTCACCGACAAATACATCCAATCCAGCTCCGCCAATCGTATCATCTCGCAGGGCCTGTGCCAAATCCTCTTCGTTCACGATGCCGCCGCGGGCACAATTTACAAGAAGCGCTCCCGGCTTCATCATCGCCAGTTCCTTCTTTGCGATCAGGTTTTTGGTCTGCTCATTATAGGGAACGTGGATCGAAATAATATCCGAGGTACGCAGGATATCCTCAACCGTCTCACAGACACGATACCCTGCTTCGGATAGCTTTTCCGCCGGAACAAACGGGTCATAAGCAGCAATATGGAAACCAAGCCCCTTACACATTTTTGCAACAATTCTGCCAATGTTACCGACGCCGAGAAGTCCGACCATCTTGCCCTCAAATTCATAGGAACGAAATTCCTGGCGAACGTTCCAATTTCCTTTGACGGCCTCGTTATGGCTATCTACAAGATTTTTTGTCAGTGCGAGAATCATAGCCACCGTGTGTTCTGCAACTGACCGGGCATTCGCGCCGGGTGTGATCAAAACCGGTATTCCCAGTTCTGCCGCAGCTTTTGCATCCACCGTATCAAAGCCAACACCATGGCGTGCAATTACTTTCAGATTCGGACACGCAAGCATATCCGAACGAGTGATCCCCCCTTCTTTAATCATTAACGCATCCGCTTTCTGCAGCTCCGACAAAAAGTTGCACGCATTGATCTTATTCACAATCTCACAATCTGCCTGTGCAGAAAGCGCGGCCATTCCCACATCACATAGCTTTCTTGGTGTAATGATTACCTTTGCACCCATCTTCTGTCCTTCCCTCCTCTTGCGTAGTTTCATATTATGAAACTACGTTTTATTTTTATGGTTATATGTTACTCCCTTGTTTTGCTCTTTGTCAACGAAAACTTTCTCGCCTTAATTGACAATATTTTTTTACGTTTTTTATATATATCCACAAAATTCCTTCACTCAATCTGCATATAAGCGGAAATTTTAACCAACGACTAAATCTCAACAACCATAAACCTGAAGCCTGTTCTTGTTGAAATTTTTGAAATGGCGTTTTATAATAAAAACAACAATTTGCTTTCCACGCTTTATAACGCTTGGCGCAGAAATATATTATGGAGGAAGAAATGAATCAAACCGGAACCACAGTCCAATCGCTTGATCGTGTTTTCGACATTGTAGAGGCGCTGTCAAATCATGGCAACGAACTCACGATCTCCCAACTCTGCACACTCACGGGATTAAATAAAAGCACGGTCCACCGTATGCTCTCTTCGCTGAAAGCGAGAGGTTATGTCGTACAAACATCGACCGGCACTTATCGTTTGACCTTTCAGTTTTGCAGCCTATCACAGAAAATTATTAATAACGTGAGCATCCTTCCTCTTGTGCTTCCGCATCTGCGAAAGCTATCAATATCTGTTCAGGAAATCGTCCATTTCGTCATTCAAGACAACACTGATACCGTTTATCTTGACCGACTCGAACCGCCGAATTCCAACTATCGCAGCACCGTAAATATTGGCATGCGCCGTCCTATGCACACCTCTGCCGGAGGCAAGATTATTCTCGCCTCTGAGGGGCCGGAATCTTGGCGTAACTATTGGGAACACGCAGATAAAACTCCTATCACCCCTTATACTATAACGAGCTTTGAGCGGCTTGAAAGCGAGATGCAAATCTTTCAGCGGAAACAATACGCTGTGGAAAGCGAAGAAAATACGCTTGGCTACTCCTGCATTGCCATAGCGATTCACGACCGCTATAACGACGATCACTATGCTATTACGCTCTCCTCTCTGAAATCGCTGATGACAGACGCACACATTCAGCATCTCCTTCCTTTACTCTTTGAGACGCGCAGCCTCATTCAACGAGACATCGGCTTATGATACATACTATATACACACCTTGCGCCGTGGTACTTCTCCATTTCTTCGTAAGAAAGCAGACGTGTATTTGTCCGTGTGCTCATTTGCATAATTTATAAATAAACCATAACGGTAAGTGTGAAAACATTGTGGTAGAAGCGGTCGAAATCCTGTGGGGGAAACAAGGACACACATAAACACGAAGCATTTGGAGACAGCTCCGGGTAATGTCTCTATTGCCGGCTGACTTCGTTCAGCGTGACTGCTGCATAGGGCAATTCCTGCGCATCTACTATGCTCGCGTATAATATAAAGAGTGCCTCGAGACATTCGATGCATGGCAGACGTAGCCTATGATTTCCCGCCAGTGCATCGGTCGCGAGGCGACATGGAATTTGACTTTTTTGTGTGCCCACAGAAGCCCCCGGCTATGAGGACGACCGCAAAGGAGCAGTTCTTTAACATTTGCCCAAAATCCTGTTTGCACATGAAGTAACGGGATGTACGGCGGTACGCAAAAATTTCTTGACCATCTGCGCAATGCGCACTCGCAATCGGTGCGGACTTGTGTTGCGCTCGCACCGTTCGAAAATCTATCGGCAAAGGTGGATCGAGAGTAATGTTGTCCTTGATGGTAGCTGGCAAAGCACTCATCCCGGTGCGGTCAGCCACGGTTGCCGGGATACCCCAAGCGCGGTTATCATAGTTGGCAAAACAGCAACAGTCCACATGACAAGTGACACAATCACCGGTGCACACTTCAAACATACCTCAATTCAACATTGGGGCAGGAGCAACTTGCTGCCATTGTATATGTCGATAGTCTGAACTTCCATATGGACAGGTCGAATCAGAAAAGGGTCACGGACGTGATGGAGTTCAGTTTGTTCGGCGAGAAACTGCATCTGTCGCCGATACTCGGTCTATACGGCAGCGAGCTGGTCAGCTATACCATCTCAGGCCGTCCGGTGCTGAGCACGAACCGGAAAGAAAACTGTCCGGATAATGCCATACAACCGCAAGACAAGGCAAAATGGAAAGGCCTGCCGCCTGCAATTCGCAGACAGCAAGCCATTTTGGCGGCTGTTCAAAAAAGTCGTGTGGCAGTGCATTGAAAAAGGTCTTGTCATCAGCGAAGCACCCGGGAAAGCCAGACGGACCGCATTACCTTTCCCCTCAGGCTGTGGACAGCGGCTATTGCATCATCGCTTCTTTTCCTTCAGTTTCCTTCTCCATCTGCTTTTCCAGTGCGGACTGCTTGGCGAGGATGGCGTTGACCTTGTCGTAGAGGTCTTCGATCATGATCTCCGTCTTGAGGTTGACCTTGTAATCGTTCTCCGCGCGGCGGCGGTCTTTTTCCTCCTGCCGGTTCTGGCTCATCATGATGAGCGGCGCCTGAATGGCCGCCACGCAGGAGAGCACCAGATTGAGCAGGATGAAGAGGTACGAGTCGAATGCCCTTGCCGCCAGCAGCGTGTTGACGACCATCCATAGGATCAACACGCCCGTGAAGGAGAAGATGAATGCCCAGCTGCCCGCGAACCGCGCGATGGCATCCGCCGCGCGCTGGCCGAGGGTATATTTTTCCTTCTCGCCCGCGGGATTTACGGAGATCTTACTGTCCGCCAGCAAATTCAGCACTTCCTCGTCCGTCATATCATGACGGATATCCTCAAGGATTTCTCTCAATAGCTTTCGGTTTTCTTTCATAAAGATCATTCTCCTCTAATATATGCCGGTCAAGCAAAGTACGCAGCAAAGCCGTAAATGTTACCAAAAGGCTAACCTTCAAATTCGCAAAAGCTGTTATGCATTCAGACGTAAGGATGGTTGTCGCAGTCAGAGCACTGTTCCGCCTTTTCATACGTCCAGTCAATGGGATCGTCGTACCGCTCTCTGTGGGTCCGCCGCTTAGAATATCCTCCGCAACATTCAAAATCTTCACACAGTCGGATGCGTCAATGTCCTTTCCCGGTAACGGGAAACGAACAGCAAAAGCGGTTCGGCAAAATCCTTTCCAAATACAGAGCGAGTCCGTTCTTAAAAAAAGCATAGTTATCGCTACAATATATGATATATTGCCATCCCTTATTTGTTTTCTCTATGCTGCTAATGACACTCCCGATCTTCCGTAGTGTTCAATATCATGCTGTTTCAATCATCGTGCCACTCGTCCCACACTTCGTCCTCGTCCTCATACCAATCCGTATTATCTTCCCAGAGGTCTTCGGGATCGTCATAGTCATCCTGAATGCTTCTGGAGTCACTGCTGCCCCCGCCGTAATTGAATGTTTGGCCTTTATTCCCGCCCGACGGATAATACTGCGAGAAAGATTTCAGCATAAACTCACTGTCATTTTTCCACTGAGCGCACATACCGGCGGCGATCATATCGCCGTTTTCATCGTACCAGTAAACGTGGAAATACTGTTGGTTCGTTTCCAGCCTGTCGAAGTTTTTGCAGTTCAGCCTTTGATCCGGCTCGCCAAGCGACGTATATTTCAGGCAGCACACGGGCATTCCCTCCAAGGGCAGCTTTCCGGAATACTGATCTTTCAGGCTTTGCCTCTGTTTCGCCGCACTCTCGGCGGCAATTTTTTCAGTAGTATCCCGATAGCCGGAAAGCTCAGAAAAGCCCTGCTCGGCAGAAGCGTAATCTCCGCTCGACATTTCCTGGATCGCCGCTTCGTAAGCCGCCGCTTTTTCGTTTCGGCGGTTTGAAACATCAAAGTACGCCCATACGATCACAGTTGCCGTTAAGATCACCGCTATGAGTGTTTTGAACGGGAAGGGCTTCCTCGGCGCAGAAGACACGCCTGTGCTGTCCTGCCGCTCTGCGCGCCTTTCGACCTCCGGCACGGCAGCTTCAGCGGTCGGTTCGGTCGCCGGAGCGTCTATCACGCGGATCACGGTCTTTGTCTGCTCAGGCGGCCAAGGCGCGGCCATGCGCGTACAGTCCATGACCGCCTTGATCTGCCCCTGTCGCGGCGCGTTGTCCTTTCCGAACGGAAGCTCGACCCAATCTCCGACCTTGAGCGGCAGGCCGCCGGTCAGATACGAATACGGGCGGCGCGTTTCCTGCACCTGAACGGAGCAATAGTGATATACCGTCCCGTCGTCGGGTTTCGTGTCCGCGACGGGCTCGCCCGCCGTATAAGAGCGCAGCTTTCCCTGTCGGGGGAGCAAGGCTTCGGAGAATACCTGTCCGAGCCGCTTTGCCCAGCTTTCCCCGATGCGGGGATTTTTCAGCGCAAGCTCAAGGCAATGTTTTCCCAAATCCTCCCGCCCGTGATCGCGGCAGACCTTTAGGACGTCAAGCTGCGCCGCGCCGACGGACGCACTCTCAAACAGCTGCGAGGCAAAGCGCGCGTCGTCAAGCGCGGTCAAAAGCGCAAGCGCCTGATCCGGCTTCAGAGACTTCAGCCAATCCCAGTCGCGGAGCAGCACGTTTGCTGTTTCGCGGCTTGTCTTCAGAGCGGGTTCCGCGGCGTCAAGCAGCGTCCGCCACATCTCCACGCCCTTTGCGGCATCGTCGGAAAATACGCCGTCCAAAACACAATCCCACGACGTTTCCTCGACGTCCTCGGCGGTCTCATACGGGACCTCCTCCGGATATTCGACCAAAAGGATCTCCAGACAAATATCCTCGAAATCGGAGAGCTTTCCCTCCGACAGCAGACGCCTGGCGCGCTCCACGTCGGGGTACAGCAGCATCTTGTTCTGCCATTGGACGTCATAGGCTTCCTCCAGCGCAAACCGGTAGTTCTGCACCTCGGCTATTTCATCATCCTTTTTCCCGCCGAAGTAGGCGTAGGCGGAGGACAATTCGGCAAAGAGATCGAATAAGTCCGGCCTGTTGCCCTCGTAGTAGTCCTCCGCCGGGCGGGCGGAGAACAGCTCCATCCAAAAGCTGCCGCAAGCGGTTTCGGAAAGAGCCGCTTCTTCGCTGACAGAACGCCCTGCTTGACGCCGCGCATGATCTCCGCTGTGCTTTCACCCAAATTCAGGTCCGGAGTATCGTTCAAAAAGGCGCGCAGCTCCTCCGCCTTTTTCTCGTCCGGCAGCGATTCCGCGTGCCGGATGCCGACCGAGATGTGATGCAGCAGCACCTTGCCGAGAAGCTGCGAGAACGCGGTCTGTCCGGGCGCAAGCTGATCTGTCGCCTTTTTCAGGTCGCTCCACGTTTCCGTCAGATCAATGTGGTAGACGAAGGAAAGCGTCAGCGTGACCTGTGCCGGCCGCTGTACCGGCGTCCTTTTCAGGCTTCCGAAATCTCCGCACCAGCCGCATTCCCAAGATGACCCGCGTATCATAACTGGGCTTCCGCACCACGGACAGCGCATATTGATACCCCCTTTCAGGTTGTAATTTATTTCATCACTCGCTCAGAGAGAACACGTCTGCATATTTACGGCAGACGCGCAATTTCGCACGCCGTATATGCAGTTTTTCTCGCAATTCACTATAATTATTTTACGCTAAACCGCGAGCCTTATCAAGAAGTATTTAAGAATACTTTGTCTCTTCACGAATACCGAAACAGCCGCTTCGCTGTTATGTAAACGCATACTGTCTTTTTCTTAGTAAATCGTAAAGCGGAATGGTAAATACTTTTTGCCGCTTGGGTATGCGGAGCAGAGCTCTTTGCGGGATTGGGCGATGGGGCCGAAGCGTACAAAGCGGCGTGTCCGGTATGAAAACGAAAGCAGCCGCATACCCTCTACCAAAATGAAATGGGGAGGCTATGCGGATGTTTTTGCATTTTAACTTGAGAAGGAAACGCGGCAAGCGGGAGCTGGCGAAGCCGCGCTTTCTCGTACTGCGGCGGCGGACGCTGACGGTTGGCGCGGCGTTGCTCGCGGCCGCGGCTATCTTTACGGCGGTGAACGCCCCCGCCGCCGTGCGGGCGTCGGTCGCGACGCGGCAGCTGCCCATCTACTGCGTCGAGCGCGACCAGAAGGTGTGCAGCATCTCGTTCGACGCGGCATGGGGCGCGGACAACACGCAGAAGATCCTCGATGTGCTCTCGGACTACGGCGTGAAGTGTACCTTCTTCGTTGTCGGCAACTGGGCGGACCAGTACCCCGAACAGGCGAAGGCCATCGTCGAGAGCGGCAATGAGCTGATGAACCACTCCAACGCGCACGACCACTACAATTCCCTGACCGCCGACCAGATCATCGCGGACGTGAACACCTGCAATGACAAGATTGAGGCGCTCACCGGCGTCCGCCCGACGCTGATCCGCTGTCCCTTCGGCGAGTACGACGACCACGTCATCTCCGCCATTCGCTCCATCGGCATGGAGCCGATTCAGTGGGACGTGGACTCGCTCGACTGGAAGGGAATCTCGGCGAGCGAGATCACCAAGCGCGTGACGGGGAAGGTGCAGAATGGCTCCATCGTGCTTTTCCACAATGCGGGCGAGCACACGCCGGAGGCGCTGCCGGACATTCTCGACTATCTGCTCGGCGAGGGGTACGAAATCGTGCCGATCTCCAAAATTCTGCTGACGGGCGAGGAGACCTACATCGACCACACGGGCCGCCAGTGCCGCGGGACGGGCTCGAAGCAGAGCTGACGCGCGGCCGGTAAGATTGACCGGCGGCCCCACCGAGAAAACAGAAAGGCTGAAAAAACGGGCGCTGCGGGAAGCAGCGCCCGTTTTCCGTCTCGAGATGGGTCAATTCTTCAAGCTGTGCAGCGGCGCGGGGATACGGCCGCCGCGGGCGATGAAGTCCGTGCTGGAGTAGGGATGCACAGCCTGCACCGGCGCGGAGCCGAGAAGCCCGCCGAACTCCACCGTGTCGCCGACCTTGCAGCCGGGCGCGGGAATGATGCGCACGGCGGTGGTCTTGGTGTTGACCATGCCGATCGCGGCCTCGTCTGCGATGATGGCGGAGATGGTCTCGGCGCTCGTGTCGCCGGGGACGGCGATCATGTCAAGGCCGACCGAGCAGACGCAGGTCATGGCTTCGAGCTTATCGAGCGTCAGCGCGCCGGAAGACGCCGCGGCGATCATGCCCTCGTCCTCGCTGACGGGGATGAACGCGCCGGAAAGGCCGCCGACCGAGCTGGACGCCATCACGCCGCCCTTTTTCACCGCGTCGTTCAGCAGCGCGAGCGCGGCGGTGGTGCCGTGCGTACCGCAGACCTCAAGGCCCATCTCCTCCAAAATGCGCGCCACGCTGTCGCCGACGGCGGGCGTGGGGGCGAGGGAGAGGTCCACGATGCCGAACGGCGTGTCGAGCCGGCGGCTGGCCTCCTGCGCGACGAGCTGGCCCATGCGCGTGATGCGGAAGGCGGTCTTTTTCACCGTTTCTGCGACCACGTCGAAGGGCTGGTCCTTGACGCCCCGAAGGGCGTGATAGACTACGCCGGGGCCGGAAACGCCGACGTTGATGACGCGCTCCGGTTCGCCGACGCCGTGGAACGCGCCGGCCATAAAGGGGTTGTCCTCCACAGCGTTGCAGAACACGACGAGCTTCGCGCAGCCGAAGCCGCCGCGGTCGGCGGTACGCTCCGCCGCGGCCTTGACCGTGCGCCCCATGAGCGCGACCGCGTCCATATTGATGCCGGCCTTGGTCGAGGCGACGTTGACGGACGAGCAGACGAGGTCGGTCACGGCAAGCGCTTCGGGAATGGCGGCGATGAGCCGGCGGTCGGCGTCGGTCATGCCCTTCTGCACGAGCGCGGAGAAGCCGCCGATGAAATTGACGCCCACGGCCTTGGCCGCGCGGTCGAGCGCTGCGGCAAAGGGGACGTAGTCCTCCGTTTCCGAGGCGGCGGCCACGAGCGCGATGGGCGTGACGGAGATGCGCTTATTGACGATGGGGATGCCGAACTCACGCTCGATGTCCTCTCCGGTCTTGACGAGGTTTTCCGCATAGTGTGTGATCTTGTCGTAGATCTTCCCGCAGGCGGCCTTCGCGTCGCGGTCGGCGCAGGAGAGCAGAGAGATCCCCATGGTGATGGTGCGGATGTCGAGATGCTGACGGTCGATCATCTGCACGGTGGAGAGCACGTCGTTCTGATCAAGCATGGCGCAGACCTCCTCCCTCAGACTCGGTGCATGGCGTTGAAGATGTCCTCCCGCTGGATGCGCACGGCAAGGCCGCGCTCCGTGCCGTAAGCGTCCAGCCTGTCGGCGATCTCCGGGAAGGAGACTGTACATCCGGAAATGTCCACCAGCAGCACCATCGTGAAATAGCCCTGCTCCAAAATGGTCTGGCTGATGTCCAAAATGTTGATGTTGTACTCCGAGAGCAGCGCGCAGACGGAGGCGATGATGCCGACGCGATCCCGGCCGAGAACGGTGACGATGGCTTTCATGGTCGATCTCTCCTTCAATTTACAGATATGTGCTCCGTATTATAGCAGAAAGCGTGCGGAGAGTAAATATTCCGGTTGCACAAAAGACCTTCCCTGAGCTGCCGGTGAGCGCTTTTCTTATCCCCGTCTGCACACCTGTGAACTTTGTGTAAAAGGAAACGATCCCCTCTTGCAATGCGCGGCAAAGCGTGCTATACTCTGCCACGCAATTCGGGAAAAGACGAATTTGCAGAAAAGAGGTTATTGTCATGAAAAAGAAACTTGCTTTGATGCTGACGCTGACGGTGCTCAGCGCGGCGCTGCTCACCGGCTGCGGCTCCAAGACCGAGCAGGACAGCTCGACCGACGGCGAGCAGACACAGGAGATCGCCAATCCGTGGACGGAAACGGACGAGCAGGGCGTTTTGGATGCGACCGGCTTTGATATGGTGGCTCCGGACGGCGCCACCGACGTTTCCTACAGTTACATGGCCGAGGGCGGAATGGCGCAGATGGCCTATGAGCTGGACGGTGCGAGCTGGCTCTATCGTATGCAGCTGACGGACGGACTGACGAACATCTCCGGCATGGAGTACGGCTGGACGACCGAAGAGGAGGGAGGCTTCCTCGGGATGGCCGCAAATTTTTACGCCTATACCACGGAGGATGAAAGCCAAAATGATGTGCAGCTTGCGGTCTGGTACGACGCGCTGACCGGCGTGAGCTACTCCCTCTCCGCCTCCGGCGAGGATCTGAGCGGCATGGACATTCAGGCGTATGCGGAGAGCATCTACACCTCCCTTCAGGGCGAGGCGACGGACGACGCTGACGCGGACCGTGAGAACGAGCTGAACGAGTTCTTCCTCGGCGAGCACAAGAGAAGCTCCGACGACAGCGTTCTGACGATCTCCGAGAATGAGGACGGCACGTTCAACGTGAACCTCAGCATCACCCGCCTGTGCAGTCTTGAAAACGGCGTCGGCGCCTTCGAGGATCACAAGATGACCTTCACGGTGACCGATCCCAGCGACAACGAGATGAGCGGCGAGATCTATCGGGACAGCGACAACAGCCTGACCGTAAAGATCACGAACAGCACATGGGAGCTTCTGCCGGCCGACGAGGTCCTCGACGGGTTTGGGAAATAAGCCATACATAAAACCGAACAGCTGAAAAACGGGACATGGCCGCAATTCGGTCATGCCCCTTTTTTTATGTACTTCGCCGCATCAGCGCTCACAGGAAGATCTTATCCTCCGCGCGGCGGGTGTAATCGCGTTCAAGCATGGCCTTGTGCGAGAGGAACGCCTCGTCGTCGAAATACTTCGCGCCGGTCGGGCAGTTCTTCACGCAGGCGTGGCACTTGATGCACACGCCCGTGACCTCGGCGGGATCCTCGCGGCTGATCGACCCCATCGGGCAGAGCGCCGCGCACACGCCGCAGCCGGTGCATTTGGCCCTGTCGGTCTGCGGCTTGGCCTTGAGAAAGTTTTTCGGCTCGCCGTCCAGTCCGAGCGGGCGGTAGTAGGGCGCGTCGGCGTCGCCGTCCACCTTGACGGGCGCGGGGATCTCGGTCAGCTTGCCGAGCTTGGTCACGACCGCTGCGCCGAGCTGGGCGAGCACGGTCATGTCCTCCTTGTCGGGACGTCCTGCGGCCAGCGTGTCCGAAAAGGCGTGCTGGCAGGCGAACGCGCCGGCGGCGAGGGTGTGGAACCCCGCGTTTTCAAGGCTCGCGCACAGCTCGGCAAGCGAGTTATCGAAGCTGCGGTTGCCAAAGGTCACGACCGGCACGGCAAGCGCGCCGTTTCCGGAAAAGCCGGTCTGCACGAAGGGCAGGAGCTTGTTCGGCACCTTGCCGGCGTAGGTCGGCGTGCCGAAGATCACGAGATCCTTACCGGTGAAGGCATAGCTCTCCTCCCGCGCGGCGGGCAGGGTGAAGTCGATGGTCTCAAGAGGAAGCTCAAGGGTCTGCGCGACGGCGTTCGCGAGGGTGGAGACGATTTTGCGGGTCTTTCCGGTGGCGCTGAAATAGACGGCATAAACGGTTTTGACTTCCATGGCGGTTTCCTTCTCTCCTGATTTTTATTTTCTGTCAGAGGGAAAAATCCTCCGGCGAGTGCGCGACTGGGTCAAGCGAGGCGGGGCGCGGCGGGACGCGGCGCAGGGGATCGTACCGAAAGTGGCGGCAATGGTCGCTGCCGTCCACCACGCCCTTGCGCGAGCAGGCGACCTCGCGCTCGTTCACAGCCGTACCGTGCGCGCAGTAGGCGCAGCGCGGCTCAATATCCCTGCGGAACGGATTTTTCATGTTCTCTCCCCTTTTCTCTTTTTTACAGGCTCAAAAGGTCGATCGCGCCGTCCTTCATCACGGCGCGGAGCTGCGTGACGGGGTGGTCGTAGGAGTCGATGATGCGCGTGGCGATCACGTCCTCCAGCTCCTTCTGGATGGTGCGGCGCAGGTTGCGCGCGCCGTAGGTGAGCGAGTAGGACTTGCCCGCGAGGTATTCGGCCACGGGGCTGTCATAGGTGAAGGTGAAGCCCTTCTCCTTCAGGCTGCCCGCCAGCTCGTCGAGCATAATGCGCGCGATGGCGGTGAAGTCCTTCTCGTCGAGGCGGTTGAAGCAGATGATCTCGTCCACGCGGTTGATGAATTCGGGGCGCAGGAATTCGCTCAGCGCCTTCATCGTGCGCTCGCGGTTCTGCTCACTGACGCTGCGTCCGAAGCCGACGCTGCCCTCCTTGCGGTCGCTGCCGGCGTTGGAGGTCATCACGATAACGGTGTTTTCAAAGTTCACCTTGCGGCCGTGCGCGTCGGTCACCTCGCCGTCGTCAAGAATTTGCAGCAGGACGTTGAGCACGTCCGGGTGCGCCTTTTCGATCTCGTCGAAAAGAATGACGGCGTAGGGCTTGCGGCGAATTTTTTCGGTAAGCTGACCGGCCTCATCGTAGCCGACGTAGCCCGGCGGCGATCCGACGAGCCGCGAAACGGAGTGCTTCTCCATAAATTCCGACATGTCCAGCCGAATGAGGGAGTCGGGCGAGTCGAAAAGGTCTGCGGCAAGCTGCTTGACCAGCTCCGTCTTGCCAACGCCGGTCGGGCCGACGAAGATAAAGCTCACCGGCTTGTGCTTCGGGCCGATGCCCACGCGCCCGCGCCGAATGGCCGCGGCCACGGCGTCCACCGCCTCGTCCTGCCCGATGATGTGCTTTTTGAGACGCTCGGAAAGCTCGCTCAGGCGCTTGTACTCCGCCTCGCGGATGCGGCTGGCGGGAATTTTCGTCCACAGCTCAATGACGCGGGCGAGATTGTCCATCGTCAGCTCGGGATCGCCCTGCGCGCACAGCGCGTCCAGCTCGCCCTGCGCCTTCATTTCAAGGCTTTTCAGCTCGGCAAGACGCGCAAAATCCGGGTTCTCCGTCTCGCCCTCAAGCAGCTCGCGCTCCTTGGCGTAATCGTCCAGCTCGCGGCGCAGCTCCATGCGGCGGTTGATGTTCTTATCGTGCAGGTTCATGTCCGAGCACGCCTCGTCGATCAGGTCGATGGCCTTGTCGGGCAGGAAACGGTCGGTAATGTAGCGCTCGGAGAGCGTGACCGCCTGACGGAGGATCCCGTCCGGAATTTTCACGCCGTGGAAGGACTCGTAATAGTGGGCGATGCCCTTCAGAATTTTCAGCGTATCCTCCATGCTCGGCTCGTTGACCGTAACGGGCTGGAAGCGGCGCTCGAGCGCGGTGTCCTTCTCGATGTGCTTGCGGTACTCATTGAAAGTCGTCGCGCCGATGACCTGAATCTCTCCGCGCGAGAGGGCGGGCTTGAGGATATTGGCGGCGTTCATGCTGCCCTCGGCGTCGCCCGCGCCGACGATGTTGTGAACCTCATCGATGACGAGAATGATGTTGCCGAGCTTGCGGATCTCCTCGATAAGCCCCTTCATGCGGCTCTCGAACTGGCCGCGGAACTGTGTGCCCGCGACGAGCGCGGTGAGGTCGAGAAGGTAGACCTCCTTGCTTCTGAGCTTGAAGGGCACCTCGCCCGCGGCGATGCGCTGGGCAAGGCCCTCGGCGATGGCGGTCTTGCCGACGCCCGGCTCGCCGATGAGACAGGGGTTGTTCTTCTGCCGACGGTTCAGAATTTGGATGACGCGCTCGATCTCCTCGTCCCTGCCGATCACCGCGTCGAGCTTGCCGTCGCGGGCGCGCTGGGAGAGGTTGATGCAATAGCTGTCAAGGAATTTGTGCTTGGACTTTTCCGGCTTCTTGCCGCGCTCGGCACGGCCCGCGCCGTCCGCCGCGCCGTCTGCGGGCGCGACAGCGTCGCTCTGACCGCCGAACAGCCGCCCGAGGAAAGGGAAGGTCGCGGTCTTGCCGTCCTCCTCGTCGTCCGCCTCGGACGCGTCGATGCCCTCAAGGTTCTCGGCGCCGCCGAAGGCGCTCATCATCTCGTTGGAGATGTTGTCGAGATCCTCGTCGGTGATGCCCATGCGCTGCATCATCTCGTTCACCTGCGGCAGTCCGAGATTTTTCGCGCACTTGAGGCACAGGCCCTCGTTGATATTTTTACCGTTCTCCATGCGGGTGATAAAGACAACGGCGACGTTCTTTTTACATCTGGAGCAAAGTTGTGGCTGCATAATGGGAAACCTCCGTTACGTGAGAGATGCGATGATGGATCGCGGGGTGTTGTTCATAAACCATGCGAGCAGGTGCGTTCCTGCCTCATGATCCGTGAACCACGTCACGCCGAGACGCGGCGCGAGGTACAGAATGAGAAAGAGGAGCAGCGTCCCCTCGATCAGCGAGAGCGCCGCGCCGCCGAGACTGTTGAGCTGGGCGAGGACCGGCAGTGAGGAAAACACCCGGTCAAGCCCGCGCGTGAGCAGACGCAGCAGCAGCGTCAGCGCAAGGAAGAGCACCAGGAAGAGCGCGGCCTGCACGATCGTCTTGACCAGCAGGTACGCTGCCTGCTCCGCCGCGGAAACGACGGAGTCGGTCACGCTCTCCGTCACGCCGTCGATGGCATCGTCGGATACGCCGAAGCGCTTGAGCGTGCCGAGCGCGCTATCGAGCAGCTCGCTCAGCTCCTCCGGCAGAAGTCCGCCGGCGCTCAGGTCGCCGTTTTCCCCGACGAGCGCGCCGGACGGGATGTCGCGTTCAAACCGTGTAAGGACCTTTTCCTGCACACTGGGATAGACAAGGTCGGTGACCGGCTCGACGAACATCGCGGTCAGAAGTGTCGCGCCGACAAGCGCGAGCACCACGCTCACGAGCGCCATCAGGCTGCGGATCAGCCCCTTGTGCGCGCCGAGGAGCGCGAACGCCGCCAGCACGGCGACCAGAACAACATCAACGATAAGTGCATTATCCATGCTTTCCACACCCTTTTCAAGTGAAAATATCTTCTATTTACGGCACAAAGAGCCAGCCCTGCTGCGAGCCGAGCAGCACCGCCGAGCCGTCTGCGCGCATCCGAACGCCGCGGGCATACTGCGTGTCGGCGAGGGAGGCGTATTTGGCAAGGTCGGAGGTGTAAATGACCAGCTCGTCGCTGTAGAGCACGGCGATGTACTTTCCCGCCGCCGAAACGTCCAGCACGTCGCGCTGCGTATCGAGCGAGGCGATTAGGTTGCCCTCCGCGCCGACGGTGACGAGCTTGCCCGCGCTGCCGGAGCGGTAGCGCGAGAGCACGAGCGCGCCGAAATCCGTCCCGCCGAGCGTGCTGCCGCGCAGGTAGGGATAGGCGTAGTCGTAGGAGCCGCCGAGCGAACCGTCGCCGCTGAGCGCAAGGAAACGGTCGTCCGTCACGGCGACGAGCGTACCGCCGAAGCTACCCAGCTCATAGAGCAGCGAATCGTCCAGCACGCAGGTCGAGACAGCCGTCTCCTGATCGAGCGCGTAGCGGCTGATCGTGGTGGCAAAGGCGGCGTCCTCCGAGCCGAGCGCCGCGACCGCGACGTGTCTGCCGCCGCGTTCCACGCAGGCGTCGATCATATAGCGGTTGGAGGAATTGAAGGTGAAGGCGCGCTCGCCCGTGGCGCTGTAGACCGAGACGGAGGACTTGTAGCCGCTCTTGTCCGTCACGAGGGCGAGCATATCGGAGGAGTTCAGCCGCGCCGAGATCACGCCGTTCCCCGTTTCGGCGCTCAGGTCGCGCACGAAGCCCTTTTCCCCGAGAATGTAGAGCGATGTGCCGCCGACGTCGTAGACCGCGACCGTGCGGCCGCCGACGGCGATGGCCGGAGACGTAAATTTGACCTCCTGCGAATAGACCTCCGTACCGTTGTTCGCCAGCACGCTCATGCGCGTGGTGGAAACAACCAGCAGCCGGTCGCCGAGGAGCGCGAAGCAGTTCGTGCGGTCGTTGTCGTAGACGTATGTATTTCCGCTCTCGGCGTCGGTTTTATTGTAGCTCAGCGCGCGACGGAGGCTGTCGAAATTCGAGAGATCCAGATAGGCCGCGGCGAGCACCGCTCCCAGCACGACCACGAGCACGACCGCCAGCACCAAAATGCGGCGGAACGTACCGTGACGCGCGGGCGGCGCGCAGCCGGCGCGCAGCTCCTCGCGCGAGAGTTTATCCCTGTCATCAGTCATTAAGCCGTTCATCCTCATACCAAAGCCTTGTCATGTACAGTCCCCCCGGCGGCACCGTGGGGCCGGCAAGCGTGCGGTCGCCGGAGTCGAGTATTTTCGGGATATCCTCCGCGGTGAGCTTGCCCTCGGCGGCGTAGAGCACCGTGCCGGTGATGGCTCGCACCATGTTGTAAAGGAAACCGTCCGCGCAGACCTTGAGCTCCAAAAGCTCGCCGCAGCGCGTCACGCGGCAGTAATGCACGGTACGGACGGTGGTTTTCGTCTCCGTGCCGACCGAGCGTACGGCGCGGAAGTCGTGCGTGCCCTCAAAGGCCCGCGCCGCCGCATCCATCACGGCCTCGTCGAGCTTTTTCGGGTAGAAGTACGCGCGGTTCACATAAAACGGGTTCTTGATGCGCGAATTATAGATGCGGTAGGTGTATTCCTTCTTCAGACACGATCCGATGGCGTTGAAATCCTCCGACACCTCGACCGCCTCGCGCACGACGATGTCCTCGGGCGTGTGGGTGTTGGCGGCGAAAGGCAGACGGTCGATGGGGATACGGGAGCTCGTGCGGAAGTTCGCCACGTAGCGCTCGGCGTGAACGCCCGCGTCCGTGCGGCCGACGCCGGTGAGCTTTACCTTTTCGCCGCAGACCATCGAAAGCCCGCGCTGGAGCGTTTCCTGCACGCTCGCCTCGCTGCGCTGCATCTGCCAGCCGTGGTACGCCGTGCCATTGTACATCAATTTTAGCGCAATATTACGCATGATCTGTGTCCTTTTTTTGAATTTTAGAAAAAGCTTTTCAGCGCGATCATCGCTACGCACAGCGCGGCATAGAACGCGAGCACCAGATAGTCTCTCGTCTCGTAGCGCAGGACGTGGAGCTTCGTGCGTCCCACGCCGCCGTGGTAGCAGCGGCACTCCATCGCGATCGCAAGCTCGTCCGCGCGGCGGAACGCGCTGACGAACAGCGGCACGAGCAACGGAATGAGCGCCTTTGCGCGGCGGAGCAGATCGCCGCTCTCAAAGTCCGCGCCGCGGGCGCGCTGGGCGGACATGATCTTGTCCGTTTCCTCGATGAGCGTGGGGATGAAGCGCAGTGCGATGGACATCATCATCGCCAGCTCATGCACCGGCACGCCGAGCTTCTTGAGCGGGGCGAGCAGGCTCTCCAGCCCGTCTGTCAGGCGGATGGGACTGGTGGTGTAGGTCAGCAGGAACGTGCCCATGATGAGCAGCGTGATGCGCAGCATCATGGCGACGGCGGTGGTCACGCCCTCGCGCGTGATGTGGAAGATCCAAAGCTGCGCGATGACCGTACCGGGGGTGTAAAAGAGGTTCAGCACCGCGGTAAAGGCAATGATGAACAGCACCGGCTTGAGCCCGCGGAAAAGCGCCCGAGCGCCCACTTTTGAAATGCGCACGGAAACGATCAGCGTCAGGATCAGCACCGCGTATGCGGCGGGGCCCTTCGCCAAAAAGATGGCCGCGATGTACAGAATGGTCGCGAGCAGCTTGGTGCGCGGATCGAGCCGATGAGCGAGCGTGTCGCCGGGGAAATACTGGCCGAGCGTGATGTCCTTCAGCATACCGCTCCCCCCTTCCGGAGCGCGAGGAGAGCGGCCTTCAGCTCCGCGACCGTGTAGACCGCCGGATCAATAGGCAGACCTTTGACCCTGAGCGCCATTGCGACGCGCGTCACCTGCGGCACGTCAAGCCCCGCCGCTACCAGCTCGTCCGCGCGGGAGAACACCTCGCGCGGCGTGCCGCTCATGAGCACGTGGGCGTCCGCGAGCACGGCGATGCGGTCCACGTTCTGCGCGATCTCGTCCATCGAGTGGCTGACGAGCACGACGGTATTGCCGCGCTCCTTATGATAGGCGCGGATATGGGCAAGCAATTCCTCCCGCCCCCGTGGGTCGAGACCGGCGCTCGGCTCGTCAAGCACGAGCACCTCCGGCTCCATGGCGATCACGCCCGCAATGGCGACGCGGCGCTTCTGCCCGCCGGAGAGCGCAAAGGGCGACTTTTGCAGCAGGCTCTCGTCAAGCCCCGCAAAGCGCGCCGCGTCATGCACACGGCGGTCAAGCTCCCCGCCGGTCAGGCCCATGTTGGTGGGGCCGAAGGCAATGTCCCGATAGACCGTCTCCTCAAAAAGCTGATACTCGGGATACTGGAACACCAGCCCCACGCAGAAGCGCACGCCGCGGATTTTCTTCGGGTCGGCCCAGATGTCCTCTCCGTCGAGCAGCACGCGCCCGCCCGTCGGCTTCAAAAGCCCGTTGAGGTGCTGGATCAGTGTCGATTTGCCGCTGCCCGTGTGCCCGATAAGGCCAAGGAACTCACCGCGGTAAATGTCGAGCGACAAATTCTCCACCGCGCTGCGGCGGAAGGGCGTGCCCTCGCCGTAGGTGTGGGTCAGGTTTTCAATACGGATGATCTCGTTCAACTCAGTTGTCCTCTTTTGCTGATCTTGCAAAGCAGCGCGCGACGGCGTCGGCGCACTCGTCCACCGTCAGAGCGGTGAGCGGGAGGTCGAAGCCCGCCTGCCGCAGCTCGTATAAAAGCTCTACCGTTTCCGGCGCCGTCAGACCGAGGGAGTGGAGCTTCTCCACCTGCGCGAACACCTCGCGCGGCGCGCCGTCCATCGCGACGCGGCCGTCGTTCATCACGATCACGCGGTCGGCGTTCACCGCCTCGTTCATGTGGTGGGTGATGAGCACGACGGTGATGCCATCGCCGCGATTGAGCCGCTCGATGGTCGAGAGCACCTCGCTGCGGCCGATGGGGTCGAGCATGGCGGTCGCCTCGTCGAGCACGATGCACTGCGGGCGCATCGCGAGCACGCCCGCGATGGCGATGCGCTGCTTCTGCCCGCCGGAGAGCAGATGCGGCGCGTGGCGCGCGAACTGCTCCATGCCGACGGTGCGCAGCGCGTCGTCCACGCGCTTTCGGATCTCGTCGGTCGGTACGCCGAGGTTTTCGGGCGCGAAAGCCACATCCTCCTCCACCACGTTCGCGACGATCTGGTTGTCGGGGTTTTGAAACACCATTCCCACGCGGCGGCGGATCTCAAGGAGCAGCTTCTCGTCCGCCGTGTCCATGCCGTCAACGTACACCCTGCCGCCCGTGGGCAGCAGAACGGCGTTGAAGGTCTTGGCGAGAGTGGATTTTCCGCTGCCGTTGTGGCCAAGAACGACGGTGAAGCTCCCGCGTTCGATGGCGAGCGTCACGCCGTCGAGCGCAAGCGTCGGCTGCTCGTTCTCCTCGCCCGCGGGGTAGGAATAGGTCAGGTCTTCAGTTTGCAGCATGGTTGACATAATTTTGTCTCTTTTCGTTTATTCGCTGCACCAGCGTCCGGTCGCGCCGCAGGGCAGCGCGAGGCCGGTCTCGGTGACGGGCAGGCCCAGCTCGTCCCACGTCACCCTGCCGCCGTATTTCTGCGCGACGAGCAGATGGAGCATATAGCCGAGCACGGAGGGCGCAAGCCCCGTGGTGTAGGAATTGATGATGACGAACAGCGGCTTGTCGGAAAGCGCCTGCGCGCAGAGCTTGACGAAAGGAAAGAGGTTGTCCTCCAGCTTCCACACCTCGCCGCCCGGACCGCGGCCGTAGCTCGGCGGGTCCATGATGATCGCGTCGTAAGTCTTGCCGCGGCGCAGCTCGCGCTCGACGAACTTCGCGCAGTCGTCCACGATCCAGCGGATCGGCGCGTCGGCAAGGCCGCTCGCTTTGGCATTCTCCTTCGCCCACGCGACCATGCCCTTCGCGGCGTCCACGTGGCAGACGCTCGCGCCGCTTTTGGCGCAGGCAACGCTCGCGGCGCCCGTGTAGGCAAAGAGGTTCAGTACGCGGATGGGGCGGCCCGCTCGCTCGATCTTCTCGCGCGCAAAGTCCCAGTTGACCGCCTGCTCGGGAAAGAGGCCCGTGTGCTTGAAGTTCATCGGCTTGCACTGGAACGTCAGGTCGCGGTAGCGCATCTGCCACTGCTCGGGCAGCTTTTCCTTGTCCCAGTGGCCGCCGCCGGTGGACGAGCGGTGATAGCGTCCCTGCGCATTCTTCCAGCCGCGGTTCGCGTGCGGCGTTTCCCATATAGCCTGCGGGTCGGGACGCACCAGTATCTGCCGGCCCCAGCGCTCCAGCTTTTCACCGCCGCCGCAGTCGAGCAGCTCGTAATCCTCCCACCTGTCCGCGATCCACATAGGCTCCGTCTCCTTCAAGGGCGCGCCGCGCCGACATTAAATCAATGTATTATACTATACCTCACCGCCGTTCGTCAATCGGAAAAAGAGCGGTTGTAAATGCCGCGCGGATATGATAGACTTTTCATAGCTTTATCGCGGAAAAGAGTGATCGGAATGGAAAAAATTTTACTGCACTCGTGCTGTGCGCCCTGCTCGGTCTACTGCGTGGACAGTCTGCGCGCGGAGGGCGTCGAGCCGGTGTCGCTGTGGTTCAACCCCAACATCCACCCGTGGACGGAGTACGATATGCGCCGCTCGACGCTGCTCGACTACGGCAAGCACGAGCACGTCGAGGTGCATATTTTAGAGGACTACGGCCTGCGCGACTTCGTCCGCGCCGTCGCTGCGGACATCGACCATCGCTGCGCGCACTGCTACACGCTCCGCCTCGGCACGGCGGCGAAGTACGCGAGCGAGCACGGCTACGAAGCCTTCACCTCCTCGCTGCTCATCTCGCCCTATCAGGATCACGAGCTTCTGAAGGCGGTCGGCGAGACGATGGCGAAGCGGTACGGCGTGGAGTTTTTCTACCGCGACTTCCGCCCCGGCTTCCGCGCGGGACAGGCAAAGGCCCGCGAAATGGGGCTTTATCTGCAAAAATACTGCGGCTGCGTTTTCTCCGAGGAGGACCGCTACGCAAAAAAGATCGACAAAGCGCGCGTGCGCTTTGCCGGAGAATAAGGAGACTGTGATGCAATACATTTGGACGGCTCTCATCGGCTATCTTATCGGCTGCTCGAATATGGCGGCCTATCTCGCCGCGGCGAAGGGCGTGGATCTGCGCGGCGGCGGCAGCGGCAACCCCGGTGCCTCCAACGTGCTCATTCTCATGGGCTGGCGCGCCGGCGTGCTGGTCGCTCTGCATGACGTCGGCAAGGCTGCGGCGGCGGTGCTGCTCGCCGAATGGCTCTTTCCCGCCCTGCCGCTGGCCGGCGCGGCGGCGGGCGTGTGCTGCGTGATGGGCCATATTTTCCCGTTCTACATGAAATTCCGCGGCGGCAAGGGCTTCGCGTCCTACCTCGGCATGACGCTGGCGCTCAACTGGCGGTTCGCGCTGGTCGTTCTCGCCGCGGTGGTGGTCATCACGCTGGTGACGGACTACATCGTCCTCGGCACGATGACGACCGTGGTGAGCTTTCCCCTATACAGCGCGTGGACGGGGAGCTATTACGCGGCGCTGCTGCTCTCGCTGCTCTCCGCCGTCATCGTCTACAAGCACCGCGTAAATTTAGTCCGCATCCGCAGCGGCACGGAGATCGGTCTGCGCAGCGCCCACCGCGGCGACCACCGTGTAAAGAAATAACACAGATGGAAAGGAAGATCACCGCCATGAAACATTTGCTCCGCGCCGTGCTCGCGGCGCTATCGCTCATTGTCCTCACAGGCTGTGCGGCAAAGCCGGAGCGCACGGAGTATTACCTCACGGACGAGGACGTCCCGCTTGACGACCGTGCGCTCGCGGCCGCCGTACCGGACTTTCTGACCGAGGAGCAGCAAACGCTCTACCGGCAGGCATCTGCGCTCTACGACGCAATGTTCGGCGGTGAGACGACGGGGATTGACTATGAATTTCCCGCCGCGGACGGCCAAACGGAGTATGATGAATATACACCGGACGGCTCCGACTATACCTACATCAGCTCCCACAGCCGTTGGCAGAATTGGAACGATTTCGACCGCGTGGTACACGGCGTGTTCACCGACCGCCTCTGGGCAGAGTGCAACGAGACGGATTTCAGCGGCTCTCCCTCCGTCTATATTGAGCACGACGGGAAGCTCTATATCCTCGACTGCTCCTACGGCGGCCAGTATTATAACAACAATATTCCAGATGAGTTCACGTTGACCGCGCAGACCGGCGAGCGTATCGACTTCACGGTGACGGCGCACTACTCCTATCCCTGTCCGCGCCAAGGTGAGAGCTATGAGGAGCGCGACGAGCGGTTGAAAACGAGCTATGAGTTCACGCTCGCCTTCCCCGTCGTGCTGCTCCGCACGGATGCAGGCTGGCGCTTTGACGCTTTCTGCACCGGCACAGCTGCCGAGATGCGTTGCCCCGACGCCGTGTTTGACGGCGTGGAGGAAGCGGTTTTTTACGGAGACACCTACAGCTCCGGCGCGTGAGCGCGTTCCGATATCCCGACTGAAAAGGAGGCTCTTCCCGCATGAAGCTGATCGTCATTCAGATGAATATGCATTTGGGCGATCCTGCCTATAACCTCGCGCACGCCGAGACGTTGCTACGCCGCGCGGCGGCGGAGGGCACGGACACCGCGCTGCTGCCCGAGACGTGGAACACCGGCTTCTTCCCCGCGGAGCGGCTCTCGGAGCTGAGCGACCGCGGCGGCGAGGCGGTGAAAGCGCTGTGCGCGCCGCTCGCCCGTGAGCTGCGCATGAACATCGTCGCCGGCTCGGTCTCCGACCGGCGCGGCGGCCGTGTGTACAACACCTGCTATGTCTTTGACCGGCAGGGCGTGTGCATCGCACATTACGACAGACCCACCTCTTCACCCCGATGGGCGAGCACGAGCACTACGCCGCCGGCGATCATCTCACGACCTTCCTGCTTGACGGACATAAATGCGGCGTACTCATCTGCTACGACCTCCGCTTTCCCGAGCTTGCCCGCACACTGGTGCTCGCGGGCGTCGAGCTGCTGTTCCTCCCCGCGCAATGGCCCGCCGCGCGGCGCGCGCATTGGGAAACGCTCACGGCGGCGCGCGCCATCGAAAATCAGGTGTTCCTCGCCGCCTGCAATTCCTGCGGCAGGGCGGACGATACCGTGTTCGGCGGCGCGTCGCGCCTTCTCGGTCCCCGCGGCGAGCTGCTTGCCGCAGCCGGAGAAAGCGAGGAGATCATCTCCGCCGCCCTTGATTTTTCCACTCTCGCGGAGGTCCGCGCGTCCATCAACGTCTTTCACGACCGCCGGCCGGAACTATACCGTGTCTGACCGCTCTCCTGTCTGCGGCACAAAAACATAAAAAGTCCTTTTGTATGGCTTCGCGATCTGCCATACAAAAGGACTTTTTACTTACGTCGCTATGTTGCTTAGACCAGCTCGATGATGGCCGTCTCGGCAGCGTCGCCGCGGCGAACGCCGGTACGGACGATGCGGGTATAACCGCCGTTGCGCTCAGCATAAGCGGGAGCCAGCTCCTTGAAGGTCTTCTTGCAGACGTCTTCACGGGTGATGAAGGCCATCGCCTGACGATACGCCGCCAGATCGCCCTTCTTGCCGAGAGTGATCATCTTCTCAGCCATAGGCTTGATCTCCTTGGCGCGGGTGACGGTCGTTTCCATCTTGCCGTTGTCCAGAAGGTCGGTGACCTGCTGACGGAGCATCGCCATACGCTGATCGGTAGTCTTACCGAGCTTACGAGTTCCGGGCATATTGGTTTTCCTCCTTATCAGGATAAGTTAGCGGGTTTCCCTCCTGCGGCGCGGGCCGCAGGCTGCAAGCCCTGTCAGTTGTTGTCGTCGCTGGCGAGGGACAAGCCCATCATCGCCAGCTTGTTGATGACCTCTTCGAGACTCTTGCGGCCCAGATTGCGGACCTTCATCATATCGTCCTCGGTCTTGGAGATCAAGTCCTCGACGGTGTTGATGTTGGCACGCTTGA
>CAVKBJ010000073.1:0-16603 GCA_963654505.1 Lachnospiraceae bacterium | reverse complement strand
CCTCGATTTCTCCTGGCTGCAAGCACCCCAAAACGAAAAAATCCGAGAGCCGGAAAAGAACTCCCAACTCTCGGAAATGTCTTGATTTCAAGCCTTTTCTCGATATTTACTTCTGTACCTTAGACATCAATACTACCGTTTCCACATGGTCGGCGCGGGGGAACAGATCGACCGCGCAGGCGCGGACCGCCTCGTAGCCGAGGGCAGCGAAGCGCTTCACATCGCGCGCCATCGTCGCGCTGTCGCAGGAGACGTACACCACCCGCTCCGGCCGCATGGACGCGATGCTCGCCGCCACGCCCTCCGCCAGCCCTTTGCGCGGTGGATCGACGGTGACGACGTCGGGCCGCAGGTCCTCGCGCGCGAGCTTCGCGGCAACGTCGGAGGCGTCGCCGCAGAAAAATTCCGCGTTCGCAACGCCGTTCCGCGCGGCGTTCTCCCGCGCGTCGGCGATGGCCTCGGGCACGATCTCCGCGCCGAGGACGCGCTTCGCGTGCTCCGCGAGGGCGAGCGTGATGGTGCCCGCGCCGCAGTAGAGGTCGAGCACCGTTTCCCCGCCCGTGAGCTGCGCGTACTCGATGGCCTTGGCGTAGAGCCGCTCGGCCTGCGCGTGGTTGACCTGATAGAACGACGGTACGCTCAGCCGGAACGACTTGCCGCAGAGCACGTCCTCCAGCCGGTCCCGCCCCCAGAGGGTGCGGTACGCTTCGCCGAGGATCACATTGTCCCGCCGCGTATTCACGCCGAGGACAACGCCCACCGCCCGCGGGCAGGCGCGGCGCAGCCGCTCGACCAGCTCCTGCTCGTGCGGGAGCTTTTTCCCGTTCACGAGCAGGCAGATCAGGCACTCCCCCTTCACATTCGAGCGGACATAGACGTGGCGCACAAGGCCGCGCCCCGTCCTCTCGTCGTAGCCCTCCACACGGAAGTCCTTCATGTACCGCCGCACGGCCTCCGCCGCGGCATCGGCCTCCGGCTTTACCAAAAGGCAGCACTCCGTGTCGATGACCTCGTGCGTGCGTGCGCGGTAGAAGCCGATCCTGCCGTCGGGCGAGACGGGGTACTGCGCCTTGTTGCGGTAACGCAGCGTCTCCTCCGCGCCGAGGATCTCCTCGACCTCGATGACGCTCCCGCCGATGCGGGCGAGATTGTCCTGCACACGTTGGCGCTTGAGCGCAAGCTCCTCGGCGTAGTCCATGTGCCGATAGGTACAGCCGCCGCAGCGCGGGAAATACGGGCAGTCCGGCGCGACGCGGTGCGGCGAGGGCGAGAGCACCTCGACCACCTTGGCAAAGGCGACAGACTTGAGCACCTTCAGAATGAGGATACGGCAGACCTCTCCGCGCAGCGCCCCCTGCACAAAGACGACGAAGCCGTCGATGCGGGCGACGCCCGCGCCCTCGCCCGAATAGCCCTCGACGGTGACGGTGTATTCCTGATTTTTCGTAACAGCCATAGCGTTTTCCCCGAAAAAGGGCGCGGAGCACCGCGCCCTTTTCTCTCTATTTTTATTTGAAGCGGTCGATGAGCGCGTTGATCTGGCCGGTGAAGGCGGTGATCTCCTTGTTCGGGCGGCCCTTGAAGTGACGGATCAGCTCCAGCAGCGACTGGCCGGCGGCGACGAGCTTGCCGTAGAGGTTGTCCGCACGGCTGGCCTGCGCGGTGCGCTTGCGTTCGGAGATGTAGCCCTCATTGAGCAGCGCGCCGAGAGCAAGATCGTAGCACTCGGTAAATTTCGCGGCGTGGGCGGCGAAGCCGAGCGTGGTCAGCTCGTCGGCAAAGGCGGGCGCCACGTCCGCGTCGCCGTGGACGACGAACACCTGCGCGGGCTTCGGATCGAACGACCTGATCCACTCGACGAGGTGGTCGTGGTCGGCGTGGGAGGAAAGCCCCTGAAAGTTCACGACCTTCGCGCGGACCGCGATCTCCTCCCCAAAGAGCTTCACGCTCTCCGCGCCGTCGAGCAGCTTACGCCCCAGTGTGCCGGGCGACTGGAAGCCGACGAACACCACCGCGCTGTCCGCGCGCCAGAGGTTGTGCTTGAGGTGGTGGCGGATGCGCCCCGCGTCGCACATACCGGAGGCGGAAATGATGATCTTGGGCGTCCTGTCCATGTTGAGCAGCTTCGACTCCTCGCTCGTCTCCACAAGGTGCAGGTTCGGGAAGGAGAACATATGCGTGCCGTCCTGCACGAGCGCGAGCGCGTCCTCGTCGAGATAGCCGTGCAGATCGCCGCAGAACACGGTGGTCGCGGCCCTGGCGAGCGGCGAGTCGATATAGACCGGAAAATCGGGCACGGACTTCACGAGTCCCTGATCCTTGATCTCGCGGATAAAATACAAAAGCTCCTGCGTGCGGCCAACGGCGAACGAGGGAATGACGACGTTGCCGCCCTTCGCGAGCGTTTCGTCGATGATGTCGGCCAGCTCGTCGGTATAGCTCCAGACCTCGGCATGGTTGCGGTCGCCGTAGGTGGACTCCATCACCACGTAGTCCGCCCTCTTCAAAAGCTGCGGGTCGCGGATAATGGGCTGATCGACGTTGCCGATGTCGCCGGAAAAGACGAGCGTTTTATGGACGCCGTTCTCCTCCAGCTCGAGCGTGATGCTCGCGCTGCCGAGCAGATGGCCCGCGTCGGTAAAGACCGCGCTCACGCCCTCGCACAGCTCGATACTCTGCCCGTACTCGCAGGCGGCGACGAGCTTAAAGACGTTCATCGCGTCCTCGGCGGTGTAGAGCGGCTCGACCCGCTCGCGCCCCGCGCGCTCGCCCTTGCGGTTCTGATACTCGGCGTCGCTCTCCTGAATGTGGGCGGAGTCGAGCAGCATGATCCGCATGAGGTCGGCGGTCACGCGCGTGGTCAGGATGCGTCCGCGGAAGCCGCGCTTGACCAGCAGCGGGATGCGCCCCGTGTGGTCGATGTGCGCGTGGGTGACGAGCAGAATGTCGATGTCCGCGGGGTTGAAGGCGAACATACTGTTGTCCAGCTCGTCGCGTCCCTGCTGCAAGCCGCAGTCCACCATGATACGCCTGCCGTTGATCTCCAGACAATGGCACGAGCCGGTCACGCAGCGGTCCGCGCCGTAAAAATGCAGCTTCATCGCAAAGTCCTCCGATGCTTTTTCGGTGGGGTTTTTGCCCTCTCGTGCTTTTATCTTAACACAGGCCGCCCCCGCTTGCAAGGCGCACAGGCGGCAGATTGCTCAGAAATTTTACCGTCCGTTCATATTCGCTCGCAAATTCCCTTTGCATATCCGCAGGGAGCGTGCTATACTATACAAGTATTTTTATGCCTTTCGGCACAAGTATTTTGATTTTCCGTGAAAGGAAGTTTTTGATATGGGACTGATGACCAAACTCTTCGGCACCTATTCTTCAAGGGAGCTCAAGAGCATTTATCCGATCGTTGACAAGATCGAGGCGATGGCGGACGAGTACCGCGCCCTGACGGACGAGGAGCTGCGCGCCAAGACGCCGGAGTTCAAGGCGCGCCTTGCCGCCGGCGAAACGCTCGACGACCTTCTACCCGAGGCTTTCGCCGCCGTGCGCGAGGCCGCGGGCCGCGTGCTGGGGCTCTATCCCTACCGTGTGCAGCTCATCGGCGGCATCGTGCTCCATCAGGGGCGCATCGCCGAGATGAAGACCGGCGAGGGCAAAACCCTCGTCGCCACCCTCCCTGCCTACCTCAACGCGCTCACCGGCAACGGCGTCCACATCGTCACCGTGAACGACTACCTTGCCAAGCGCGACAGCGAGTGGATGGGCAAGGTCCACCGCTTCCTCGGCCTTTCCGTGGGCCTGATCGTTCACGACCTCACGAGCGACGAGCGCCGCGCGGCCTACGCCGCCGACATCACCTACGGCACGAACAACGAGATGGGCTTCGACTATCTGCGCGACAATATGGCCCTGTTTTCCTCCGAGCTGGTGCAGCGCGGCCACGCCTTCGCCATCGTGGACGAGGTGGACTCCATCCTCATCGACGAGGCGCGCACACCGCTCATCATCTCCGGCATCGGGCAGAAGTCCACGGAGATGTACAGCCGCACCGAGGCGCTCGTCGCCCGTTTCCGCAAGAAGGTCATCGCGGAGACGGACGAAAAAGAGGAAGAGGACGTCAATGTGGACGCCGACTACATCGTGGACGAAAAGGCCAAGACCGCGACGCTCACCGCGCGCGGCATCGCCAAGGTCGAGCAGTATTTCGAGATCGAGAACCTCTCCGACCCCGAAAATTCCACCATCGCCCACCACGTCAATCAGGCCATCAAGGCCCACGGCACGATGAAGCGCGACATCGACTACGTCGTCAAGGACGGCGAGGTCGTCATCGTCGATGAGTTCACGGGCCGACTGATGTTCGGCCGCCGCTACAGCGAGGGTCTGCATCAGGCCATCGAGGCCAAGGAGCACGTCACCGTCGCGCGCGAGAGCAAAACGCTCGCGACCATCACCTTCCAGAATTACTTCCGCCTCTACACCAAGCTCTCCGGTATGACCGGTACGGCGCTGACCGAGGAGGAGGAGTTCGGCACCATCTACAAGCTCGACATCATCGAGATCCCGACCAACCGCCCCATCGCGCGCGTGGACGATCCCGACGTGGTCTACAAGACCGAGGCGGCGAAATACCGCGCGGTCATCGCGCAGGTCAAGGAGTGCCACGCCAAGGGCCAGCCCGTGCTGGTCGGCACGGTGTCCATCGAAAAGAACGAGCACCTTTCCTACCTGCTCTCCCGCGAGGGCATCAAGCATAACCTCCTCAACGCGAAGAACCACGAGAAGGAAGCTGAGATCGTCGCGCAGGCCGGTAAGTTCGGCGCGGTGACGGTCGCGACTAATATGGCGGGCCGCGGCACCGACATCATGCTCGGCGGCAACGCCGAGTATATGGCGAAGAACGATCTGCGCAAGGCCGGGCTTTCCGACGAGCTGATCGCCGAGGCGACCGGCTACGCCGAGACCGACAACAAGGAGATTCTCGACGCCCGCGCGCTGTTCACCGAAGCGCTCGCCAAACACAAGGAGGAGATCGCCGGCGAGGCCGACCGCGTGCGCGAGGCAGGAGGTCTGTTCATCATCGGCACGGAGCGCCACGATTCCCGCCGCATCGACAATCAGCTCCGCGGCCGCGCGGGCCGTCAGGGCGACCCGGGCGAGACGCGCTTCTACCTCTCGCTCGAGGACGATCTGCTGCGCCTGTTCGGGGGCGAGCGCATCACGAACCTCATGGACCGCATGAACCTCGACGAGGACACGCCCATTGAAAACAAGATGCTCTCGAAGTCCATCGAGAACGCGCAGACGAGCGTGGAGTCCCGCAACTTCCAGTCCCGCAAGGCGACGCTCGAGTACGACGACGTGATGAACAAGCAGCGTGAGATCATCTACGGCCAGCGCAAGGAGGTCCTTGACGGGCGCAACCTCAAGGACACCATTTTCAATATGATCCGCTCCGGCATCGCCAATCAGGTCACGCTCCACACCGGCGAGCACGGCTCGCTCGACGAGGACGGCGTGCGCGAGATCCTCGGCAGTCTGGAGGGGATGTACTTCCCGCGCGGCATGGTCACGGAAACGCCCGCCGAGCTTGCCTCCAGGGGCGCGGACGAGCTGACGGAGCTGTTCTTCAATGCCGCCGTCACCACCTACGAGCGCAAGGAGGAGGCCATCACACCGGCGATCATGCGCGAGCTTGAGCGCGTGGTGCTCCTGCGCGTGGTGGACGAATACTGGATGGATCACATCGACGCCATGCAGGAGCTTCGTCAGGGCATCCGTCTGCGCGCCTACGCGCAGGTCAACCCCATCGACGCCTACAAGAAGGAGTCGCTTGAAATGTTTGAGGAGATGATCGCCGCCATTCAGGACGAGACGGTGCGCCGCATCTTCTCCGCCCGCATCAAGAGCAACGACGAGGTCAAGCGCGAGCGCGTGGCCGAGGGCATCGTCGCCACCACCGAGGGCGACGGCAGCGTGAAGAAGCAGCCGCGCAAGGTGCAGAAGATCGGCCGCAACGACCCCTGCCCCTGCGGCAGCGGAAAGAAATACAAGCAGTGCTGCGGCCGGTGACGGGCGCGGCCTGCGGTAACAATTTGAATTGACGGAGGTTACGAACGATGAAGTACGCTTTGGCTGCAATGGCCGCGATGTTCGCGCTGATCGTCTGGCCGCTTGGCTGGGTATGGCAGCTCCTGTCCGGCATTATAGGCGGGGGCGTTTCGGAGTCCTTCCTCTACCCGATCTACGGCGGGTTCATTCTTCTATCTGGTCTTATTGTTTTCTGCACAAATCGCATTCTTGATGAGGTCAGATCGCTCAGGGACGAGATCAAAGGCAAAGACGAAAACAAAGACGGGGAACCCTGACGGTTTCCGATCTGTCACTTCATTTCTTCGCGCGCGGGAGACCCGCGTGAAAGGAGGCGGCTCATGCCCTTCACCGAACACAACGTAAACGGACTTATTTTCGACACCGCCGGCGCGCTTTCCGTCGGCGGTGTGCGCCACGCCTTCACGACGCGGCACGGCGGCGTCAGCCCCGCGCCGTTCGGCTCGCTCAACTTCGCGAGCAATCGCGGCGACAGCGAGGAGAATATCCTTGAAAACTACCGCAGGCTCGGCGCGGCGGCCGGCTTCGACGCTTCCCGCGCGGTCGGCTGCCGGCAGATCCACTCCGACCTCGTGCGCGTCGCGCGGGAGGAGGACGCGGGCAAAATTCGCTGGGACGAACGTCCCTACGACGCGGACGCGCTCATCACGAACGTGCCGAACCTGCCGCTGTTCGCCTACGGCTCGGACTGCTGCACGGTCACGGTCTACGACCCGACCTCGCGCTCCGTTGCGGCCATCCACGCGGGCTGGCGCGGTACGCAGAGCGGCATCGTGCTCAAGGCGCTCGTCTCCATGATGAGCATTTTCGGCGCGGACCCCTACACCACCCGCGCGGCCATCGGCCCCGCCATCGGCAAATGCTGCTTTGAGACGGACGCGGACGTGGCCGACGCCTTTCATTCCCTTTTGGACCCCGCCGTGGACGAGCACATCGAGCGCCGCGGTGAGAAGTACCGCATCGACCTCAAGGCCATCAACCGCCTGTGGCTGCTGCGCAGCGGGCTCGACCCCGCGCACATCGACGTACACCCCGACTGCACCATGTGCCGCCCCGAGCGCTACTGGTCGCACCGCGGCATGGGCGAGAAGCGCGGCGGCATGGCCGCGGTCGTCGTTCTGACGGAGGACGGGGCGTGAGCCGGCGGCTGACGGCGCTCGCGCTGGCGCTGCTCCTCGCGCTCACGCTCTCCGGCTGCTGGGAGGCCGAGCCGGAGCCGGACGATTTCTGGGGCGACGAGCCGCCCATGCAGCAGGAGGAGGAAACGCCCGAGCGCGAGCCGGCGCTGATCTCCGACTTCACCCTGCCCTGTCTCACGCGGCAGACGCTCGACCCCGTCGCCTGCATTGACGGCGTGCAGCAGACCGTCGGCGCGCTGCTCTACGAGCCGCTCTTTACGCTTGACAATGCATTCAACGCGCAGAACGTGCTGTGCCAGAGCGCTTCCTACGACGCGGAGACGCTGACCTGCACGCTCACGCTGCGCGCCGACGCGGTCTTTTCCGACGGCTCGCCCCTCACCGCCGCGGACGTGCTCGCGACCTACCGCCGCGCGGCGGAGTCCGAGCGCTACGGCGCGCGCTTCGCGAACGTGGCTTCGATGAAGGCGCAGGACGAGCGCACGCTCGTCCTAACGCTCACGCAGGCGAACGCCTACTTCACCGCCCTGCTGGACGTGCCCATCGTCAAGTCCGGCACGGAGAACGGACTCGTGCCGCTCGGCACCGGCCCCTACGTTTACACGAGCGACGGGGACGGCGCGGCGCTGACCGTCAACGCCCGCTGGTGGCGCGGCGCGGAGCTGCCGCTAAATCGCATCGAGCTCGCCGCCGTCAAGGACAACGACACGGCGCTGAGCCTGTTCGCCTCGCGCAGCGTCCACTTCCTCTGCTTCGACCCGACCGGCACCGGTGCGCGTACCGTGGGCGGCGCGGTGGAGCTTCGGGACGTTCCGACCACGACGATGCAGTACCTCGGCTTCAACACGAGCTGTTCCCTGCTTGGCGACGCCGCGGTGCGCCGCGCGATGAGCGGCGTGATCGACCGCTCCGTGCTCGTCTCGTCCCTGCTCTCCGGCCACGGCACGGCGACGCAGCTCCCCATCCCGCCGCAGAACGCCTGCTATCCGTCCTCGTGCGAGTACCGCACCTCGTCGGCGGACTACGCCGCCGCGCTGAAGGCGGCGGGCGCGTCCGAGGCGCGTCCGCAAAGCCTGACGCTGCTGGTGAACGAGGAAAATTCCTTCAAGCGCGCGGTCGCGGCGAGCCTGTGCGCGCAGCTTTCGACCGAGGCGCTGACCGTCACGGTGCGCGAGGCGCCGTGGGAGGACTATCTCGCCGCGCTGCAAAGCGGGAGCTTTGACCTCTATCTCGGCGAGGTGCGCCTGACCGCCGACTGCGACGCGGGCGCTCTGCTCGACGTGGGCGGCGCGCTCAACTACGGCGGCTTCGTGAGCGAGGCGCTCTCCGCGCTCAGCGACGGTTTCCTGCTCAACGGGGATGCCTCCGCCGCGGCGTATGCCGAAGGCTTCGTCGAGGAAACGCCCTTTGCGCCGCTGCTTTTCAAGTCCAAGTCGGCGCTCGCCCCCGCGGAGCTGATCGAGGGCATGACGCCCACCGCCTCAAACCCGTTTTACGGCATCGAAAGCTGGATCTTCCATCTCTCCGGAACGGAGGGCGAATAAAGCAGGGACGCCCCGCGGCATACAGCCGCGGGGCGTTTTCTTTTCCGATTTTCGGGCGCTCAGTATTGGCGCACGACGGCGACGACCTTGCCGAGCACCTCGCACTCCCGCCCGTCGATGGGCTGATAGTCGGGATTTGCCGGCAGGAGCCAGATCTCGCCGTTCTGCTTTTTGAAGGTCTTGACCGTGGCCTCGTCGCCGATGAGGGCGACGACGATCTCGCCGTTATTCGCGGTCTGCTGGCGGTGAACGACGACCAGATCGTCCGGCAAAATGCCGACGCCGAGCATGGACTCGCCGCGCACGCGCAGGGCGAAAAATTCCCCGCCGCGGCTGCCGGTATCAAAGGTAAGGTAATCCTCCACACACTCCTGCGCGAGGATGGGGCTGCCGGCGGCGACGTTCCCGACGATGGGGACGCGGTTCGCGCGGGCGTCCCGCTCCTCCGTAAGACCGACGGTGCCCGGCGCCGCCGCGGGAGCAGCCGCGGGCGCGCCCTTGAGCCTGATGGCGCGGCCCTTGCCGGCGCTGTGCTCCAGATAGCCCTTCTCCTCCAAATTCAGAATGTGGAAATGCGCGGTGGACGGAGACTTGAAGTTCAGCTCCGCGCAGATCTCGCGCACAGAGGGCGGATAGCCCTGCTCTGCCACGCATTTTGCAATATAGTCGTAGACCTTCTGCTGCATTTTGGTCAGCTTTTTCATCGCGCACAGCCTCCTGCAAATATAATCTACGGGCAGTATAGCACACTTTTTTCGTGAGTGCAACATTCGTTTGATAGAATTTTTGTATTTTTTTGCCCTCCTTCGCGCATTGACAGCGGCGGCGAAGCTATGTAAAATAAATAGGAAATTTTGAACAACGAGGTATCGCATTATGACTACTACCTTCCGCGGGACGGAAAACTACGTCGCCTCGCCCGAGCTGATGGGCGCGGTGGACATCGCCGTGGCGCTGCAAAAGCCGCTGCTCATCAAGGGCGAGCCGGGCACGGGCAAGACCATGCTCGCGCAGGCGGTCGCGGACGCGATGGGAAAGAAGCTCATCATCTGGAACGTGAAGTCCACCACCAAGGCGCAGGACGGACTGTACGTCTACGACGTGGTGCAGCGGCTCTACGACAGCCAGTTCGGCTCCGCCGGCGTGGACGACATCGCGAAATACATCAAGCTCGGCAAGCTCGGCGAGGCGTTCTCCTCCGACGAGCAGGTGGTGCTGCTCATCGACGAGGTGGACAAGGCCGACCTTGAGTTTCCGAACGACCTTCTCTGGGAGCTGGACAAGATGGAGTTCTACATTCCCGAGACGAAGGAGACGGTCAGGGCGAAGCAGCGCCCCATCGTCATCATCACCTCCAATGCCGAAAAGGAGCTGCCCGACGCTTTCCTGCGCCGCTGCATCTTCCACTACATCGCCTTCCCCACACAGGAGCAGATGGAGAAGATCATCCGCGTCCACTTCGACAAGCTCGACGAAACGCTGCTCGCGCAGGCGATGCAGGCGTTCTACTACCTCCGCTCGATCGACAGCATCGAGAAAAAGCCCTCCACGAGCGAGCTGGTGGACTGGATCCGCGCGCTCCAGCTCGGCGGCGTCGATCCCGCGCGCATCACGAAGGAGATCCCGTTCGCGGGCGTGCTGCTCAAAAAGGACAAGGACATCGCGGCCATGCAGCGCCGCATGAGATGAGCCTATGTTCGTCGGATTTTTCTATCTGCTGCGCGGGCGCGGGTTCAAGGTCAGCCTCAACGAGTGGATGACGCTCATGGAGGGGCTGATGCTCGGCCTGCACCGCTCGACGATGACGGGCTTTTACGACCTCTGCCGCGCCGTGCTCGTCAAGAGCGAGGCGGACTACGACCGCTTCGACGCGGCGTTTTTGGAGTATTTCAAGGACGTTCCCTTTCCCGAGGAGCTGCTGCCCGAGGAGCTGCTGAGCTGGCTGAACAATCCGAAGAACGCGCTTGAGGAGTTCCGCGCCTTCCTGCGCGAGCAGGGCTATGAGGAAAAGAGCATCGAGGAGATCCTCAAGATGTTCGAGGAGCGTCTCAAGGAGCAGAAGGAGGAGCACAACAAGGGCTCCTACTGGATCGGCACAGGCGGCTACTCCAACTTCGGCAACGCCGGACACAGCCCGCAGGGCATCCGCGTCGGTGGGGAGAGCGTCTACCGCCGCGCCTTTCAGGTCGCGGGCGAGCGCAAGTACCGCGACTTCCGCCGCGACAACACGCTCGACATCCGGCAGTTTCAGATGGCCTTCCGCCTGCTGCGGCAATACTCCGCCCAGTCGCTCGGCGACAGAACGGAGTTCGACGTGGACGGCACGATCCGCGACACCTGCGACAACGCGGGAACGCTCAAGGTGCACTACAGGCGCCCGCGGCGCAACACCGTCAAGGTGCTGATGCTGATGGACTCCGGCGGCTCGATGAGCTACTATTCTCAGCTGTGCTCCATGCTCTTTCAGGCGGCGCGGCAGTCCAACCACTTCAAGGAGCTGCACGTCTACTACTTCCACAACTGCGTCTATTCGACGGTCTACAGCGACCCGCGGATGTACCGTGAGCACGGCGTTTCGACCGAATGGCTGCTCAAAAACTTCGGCAGCGAGTACAAGGTCATTCTCGTCGGCGACGCGCTGATGGATATGTACGAGCTGACGGAAAAGCGCTACGACTACCGCAGCGGCTCCGGCTCGCTGTCCGGTCTGGACTGGCTCGGACGCTTCCGCGAGCAGTACGACCACCTCATCTGGCTCAACCCCGAGGAGCCGCCGCGCTACGGCGGCTACTGGGGGCAGAGCTACGGCTATATCGCGCGGCTCATCGATATGTACCCGCTGAGCGTGGACGGGCTGGAGCGCGGCATGAAAAAGCTGCTGGTAAGCAGATAGTGAGTTAAAGCGTCCTTTCTCCCGCATGGAGAAAGGACGCTTTTTTCTTACGCCTTACCGCGCCGCCCCCGCGTACTCCGTGGCCTCCGCCGTGGCGGGGGCGATGGCCGGACTGGTGTCCCTCGCCCACTCGATCGCGTGCTCGCAGAACCGCCGCGTGGCGGTGGACGGCTGCGCCGCCGCGCTCGTGGCGATGGCGATGTCGCGGTAGTACGGCTCGTCGAGCGGCTTTTTCAAAATGCCGTGGCGGTTGGGGTGCAGAATGAGGTCGTGCACCACGCTGATGCCCAGCCCGCACTCGACCATCGCGAGGATGGCAAAGTCGCTGCTGACCTCGAACTTGATGCGCGGGGACTGCTTGAGGTGGTCGAGAAAGAGGTTGATCTCGTAGTCCTGCTCCTCCTTGAGGCTGATGAAATCCTCGTCCGAAAGGCGGCTGACGGGAAAACGCTCCGCGTCGCGCAGCGGGTGGTCCGGCGGCAAGATGACCGTCAGCGAGTCGCGCAGGAGGAAGGTCGTGTCGAACTCCTTGGCGCACGGGAGGGCGAGAAAGCCGCAGTCGATCTGCCCGCGGCGCAGCCACGTCGCGATCTGATTGTACTCGCCGTTGAAGATCTGAAAACGGATATTGGGGTATTTTTCGTGGAAGGACTTGATCATCAGCGGCATCCAGCCGGTCGCCATGCTGGTGAACGCGCCCACGCGGATCAGGCCGCTCTGTACCCCGTGCAGCTCGCCGACGGCGAAGCTCAGCTCCTCCTGCCCCTTGACGATGGACTGTAGAATGGGCAGGAGCTGCTTCCCCTCCGAACTGATCTCGATGCCCGAGCGGTTGCGCGTGAGCAGCGGAACGTTCCAATGCTCCTCAAGGTCCGCGATCATGCGGCTCACGGCGGACTGCGTGTAGCCCAGCTCCGCGGCGGCCTGCGTGATGCTGCCCGTCTCGATGGTTTTGAGGTAGGCCAGATATTTGTGGATCATCGCTCTCATCTCCCTGCATATACTTGTACTATATCGGAGCGTGAATAATTTGTCAAGTATTCCGTTTAGGAATGTTCAGCAGAACAAGGTTTTTCTTGTGCATTCCGCATTAAAACGGTATACTGTAAGGGTAGATAATTAAACACTATCATGAACGGTTTGCAGGAACGCGGCCGCGTTTTTGCAAACCACGGAAAATTTTCAAGGAGGCTATCACCATGATCCATTATTCCTGCATCGGTGCGACCGGCTACGTCTGCGGCGAAGTGCTGCGCATGATGGTCAACCATCCCGAGGGCGAGCTTGTGAACGTGCTCGATACCTACGGCGTGGGCGACGCCATTTCCACCCATCATCCCGCCCTGCGCGGCTTCTACGATCAGACCATCATCGACCTGACCGAGGAGAACGTGCGCGAGACCGCGAAAAAGAGCGACGTCGTGATGATCCAGGTCCCCTCCGGCGACGTGGCCAGGTGGGCCGAGATCGTGCTTGCCGAAGGCTCCCGCATCATCGACATCGGCGCGGACATCCGCTTCCGCGACGCGAGAGTCTGGGAGAAGTGGTACGGCGATAAGCACCCCAATCCGCAGATGACGCACGACGCGGTCTACAGTATGCCCGAGATGAACCGTGAGCTTGCCATGGGCAAGAGGCTCATCGCCAACCCTGGCTGCTATCCCACCGCCTCCACCCTCGGCCTCCAGCCCATGCTCAAGGCCGGCCACATCGTTGAGAACACCATCGTCATCGACGCCAAGAGCGGCTTCACCGGCGCGGGCCGCCGTCCCGCCCTCAACAAGCTCCTCACCGAGGCGGAGAACAACTTCTGCGCCTACTCGCTCGGCGGCGGCCACCGCCACACGCCCGAGATCGAGCAGAACATCGCTTACATCACCGGCAAGGATCTGATGAAGCCCGAGACGTGGCAGTACATCAACTTCCAGCCGCATCTGCTCCCGCAGGTCCGCGGCATCGAGGTCACCATCTACGCCGCCTGCGACCGTGACTTCACGAACGATGAGGTCTACGAGATGTATCATGAGTTTTATAAGGACGAACCCTTCGTCAAGGTCTTCCCGTCCAAGCTGCCCGTGCAGACCAAGTGGACCTACGGCACCAACTTTGTCGAAATGACTCCGACCTTCGACGCACGCACCCACCGTCTGATCGTTTCCTCCGTCATCGACAACATCGGCAAGGGCGCCGCCGGTCAGGCCATTCAGAACATGAACCTCATCATGGGCCTTCCCGAGACCACCGGCCTTATGATGCCCCCCATGTATCCGTAAAAAAACGACGCAAAAATAATAAAGGAGAGTAAAGAGTATGGAATACAAAGTGATCGAAGGCGGCGGCATCACCTCCCCGAAGGGCTTCACCGCGGGCGCCGTGTACGTCGGCGTGAAGAGCCGCAAGTCCCACAAGCCCGACGTGGCCGTCGTCTACTCCGAGACCGAGGCGTCCTGCGCCGCGGTGTTCACCACCAACAAGTTCTGCGCCGCGCCGGTCATTCTCGACCGCGAGATCCTCAAAAACGGCAAGGCCCGCGCCATCGTCATCAACTCCGGCAACGC
The DNA here is from genome assembly GCA_963654505.1 of Lachnospiraceae bacterium. Taxonomy (GTDB): domain Bacteria; phylum Bacillota; class Clostridia; order Oscillospirales; family Oscillospiraceae; genus Hominicoprocola. The sequence goes on along the minus strand of CAVKBJ010000073.1, from coordinate 2,358 downwards.
CAACGCCGCCACCGGCACGCAGGGCATTGAGGACGCCAAGACCGTCGAGCACGAGGCCGAAAAGCTGCTCGGCGTGGGCGAGAACGAGGTCTTTGTCTGCTCCACCGGCGTTATCGGGCAGAAGCTGCCCGTCGATAAGGTGCTTGACGGCGTCCGTCAGATCATCCCCGCCAAGTTAGACGCCGCCAACGGCTCCGACGCGGCCTACGCCATCATGACCACCGACACCGTCCGTAAGGAGTCCGCCTACGAGCTGGAGCTGTCCTCCGGCACCATCCGCATCGGCGCGATGGCCAAGGGCAGCGGCATGATCCACCCCAACATGGCCACCACCCTCGCCTACGTCACCACCGACGCCAGGTGCGGCTCCGCCGATTTGCAGAAGATGCTGCACGCCGCCATCGACAAGAGCTTCAATATGTGCACCGTGGACGGCGACACCTCCACCAACGACACCATGATCCTGCTGGCCAACGGCGCTTCCGGCGTTGAAGTCAAGACCGAGGAGGACAAAGCCGCGCTCGCCGGTCTTATCGAGCATATCTGCATCGACATGGCCCGCCGCATCGCCTCCGACGGCGAGGGCGCGACGCACCTGATCGTCGTCGAGTCCTACGGCCTGCCCACCGAGCACGACGCGCGTCTGGTCGCCAAGGCCATCGCCGGCTCCACGCTCTTCAAGGCCGCCGTGTTCGGCCGCGACGCGAACTGGGGCCGCATCATGGCCGCCGCTGGCTACTCCGGCGCGGACGTCGATCCCACCAGGGCAGACTGCATCATCAAGAGCAGCGCCGGCGAGGTGCAGGTGATGAAGGACGGCTTCGGCACCGACTTCAGCGAGGAGCTGGCCAAGGCCGTGCTCACCGAGCATGACATCACCGTGATCGTGGACTTCCACTCCGGTGAGGGCAAGGCGGTCGCCTACGGCTGCGACCTCACCTATGAGTACGTCAAGATCAACGGCGACTACCGCACTTAAAAGGAGGGCCCGCTCATGAGCGACACCGCGAAGAAGGTAGAAACTCTCATGGAGGCCATGCCCTATCTGAACAAATATCAGGGCAAGGTCATCGTCATCAAGTACGGCGGCAACGCCATGATCAACGACGAGCTCAAGGACGCCGTGCTCCACGACGTCGTGCTGCTCAAGCTGCTCGGCATGAAGCCGGTGCTCAGCCACGGCGGCGGCCCCGGCATCAACAAGATGCTCGAAACGCTCAACATCCCCGTGAAGTTCATCAACGGCCTGCGCTACACGTCCGAGGACATCATGCGCGTGGTCGAGATGGTGCTCGTCGGTCAGGTCAACACCGAGCTGGTCGGCAGGATCAATCAGATCGGCGGCAGGGCGGTCGGCCTCTCCGGTGTGAGCGGCGACATCTATCACTGCCATAAGCGCAGCGAGGAGCTCGGCTTCGTCGGCGACATCGACTACGTGGACGCCGGCGCCGTCAACGCCCTGCTCGACGCGGGCTTCATCCCCGTCGTCGCCCCCGTCGGCACCGACGGGCAGGGCAACACCTACAATATCAACGGCGACACCGCCGCCGGCAAGCTCGCCTCCGCCCTCGGCGCGGAGAAACTCGTGATCCTCACCGACATCGAGGGGCTGTGCAACGACGTCAAGCTGCGCGACGTCATCAGCTATCTGAACGTCAGCGACGTCAAGGCGCTCAAGGACAAGGGCACCATCGCCGGCGGCATGATCCCCAAGGTGGACTGCTGCGTGCAGGCCATCGAGGAGGGCGTCACGAGCGTCGATATTATCGACGGCCGCAAGCCCCACTCCGTGCTCTACGAAGCCTTCACCACCGAAGGCACCGGCACCACGATCGGCACTGAAAAGCCGAGCGTGGGCATCAAATGATAAAAAACACATAAATTTTAACAGGAGGACTCTACCATGATCGAAAAGTTCAAGACCAACGCCGAAGTCATCGAAAACGGTGACAAGTACCTCTACGGCAACCACGTCCGTATGCCCATCTCCATGGAGCGCGGCGAGGGCGTCTACGTCTTTGATAAGGACGGCAACAAGTACCTCGACTTCGTCGGCGGCATCGCCGTCAACGGCCTCGGCCACTGCCATCCCGCCATCGTCAAGTGCTTACAGGAGCGCGCGGAGACCATTCTTCACTGCTCCAACTACTTCTACAACGAGCCCGCCGTGCAGACCGCGAAGCTCATCGTCGAGAACAGCTGCTTCGAGAAGGTCCTCTTCGCCAACTCCGGCGCCGAGGCCAACGAGGGCCAGATCAAGCTCGCCCGCAAGTACGCCAAGGATCACGGCCATCCCGAGCGCTTCGTCGTCATCACGATGAAGAACTCCTTCCACGGCCGCACCCTCGCGACCTGCAC
>CAVKBJ010000072.1:0-11318 GCA_963654505.1 Lachnospiraceae bacterium | reverse complement strand
CAGGGTATCTGTGCATCCGGCTTTTGAAAATGATCGCGGACCGCGGACGCTTCGGCGCGTTCGCGTATTATTGCTGGGCTGCCGGCGCGCTGGTGCTGGTGCTCACGAAGCTGAAGGGTTGAGCTATGGCAGCGCAGAAGAAAACAACGTCCGGCAAGCGGACGGCGACAAGTAAAAAAACGGCGGGGCGGCGCGCCGCCCCGTCAAAAAAGCGCCCAATCCGCCGCGAGGTCGGCGGCGTGGTATGCCTTGTGATTGCGCTGTGCATCGCGTTCAGTTATTTCCAGCAGGGCGGCTGGCTGCTCGATCAGCCCGCGGCGCTGTGCAGGGGCCTTGTCGGCTATGGCTACTATACGGTCGCGCCGGTGCTGCTGCTGATAAGCTATATCCTGCTCTTTCACCGAGGGCGGAGCGTGACCGCATGCGTGACGGGCGCGGCGCTTTTGCCGCTGCTGCTCGGCGCGATGCTGCACCTTGTACTGTGCAAAGCCGATTACGGCAGCTTGGACGGCATCGCAAAGCTCCTTTGGCAGAGCGGCCTTGCGATGGAGAGCGGCGGCGTCGCCTCCGCGACGCTTGCCATCATGCTCGTCAAGCTCGTGAAAAAGACGCTCGCGCTGCTCCTGCTCGCGGTGCTGCTCGTCACCTGCCTGATGCTGGCCCTCCGCCTGACGCCCGCCGCGGTGATCGACGCCGTGCGCTCACACGAGCGCGTGCCCTACGAGCCGGAGGACGAGGAAGATGAGGACGACGCGCCTCCCGCCCGCGGCGCAAGAGCATCGAAGAATGTGGAAAAGTCCAAAACTCGCATCGACATTCCGCTCGACGGCGAAACGCGCGAAGAGCCGAAAAAAGAGGACAAGCCCGCCGGCTTCTTCACGAAAAAATCCGATGCCGTCCGCACACCGGACGAGCTGTTGACCGCCAAGGCTCCGGTGAGCGAGAGTGTGTCCGCGCCTGCGCCGGCCGCCGATCCCGCTCCTGCCGCAGTATCGCCTGCTCCTGCCGCACCGGCTGCGCTTGCCGCGGCTCCCGTCACCGTTGCCGAGGCCAACGCGCCGATGAAGTCCTCCGCACCGGAGGAGGTCGCCGCCGAGGCCGAAAAGGTCGCCGGTGAGATCGAATCGGAGCTGGAGCAGGACATTCCAGAGTACACCTTCCCGCCCATCACGCTGCTTGATGAGGGCGGCGAGGGCAGCGCCGTCGAGGCCGGCGCGGAGCTGCGCAACAATTCCCGCCGCCTTGCCGAAACGCTCAAGAGCTTCGGCGTGGATGCCCGCGCGGGCGACGTTGTGCGCGGGCCGAGCGTCACACGCTATGAGTTTGTGCTCGACCAGGGCGTGAAGCTCTCCAAGATCACGAACCTTGCCGACGACATCGCCCTCGCGCTCGGCGCGTTGGGCGTGCGCATCGCGCCGATTCCCAATAAGATCTCCTCGGTCGGCGTCGAGGTGCCGAACAAGCTCGTTTCCGCCGTCCATATCCGCGACGTGCTGGAGTCCCGCGAGTTCACGCAGCACAAGTCTGACGTCGCCTTTGCCGTCGGCAAGGACATCGCGGGCAACAACATCGTCGGCAACATTGCGAAGCTGCCGCACGTTCTCATCGCCGGCACGACCGGCTCCGGTAAATCCGTCTGCACCAACTCGCTCATCGTTTCGATGCTCTACAAGTCCACGCCGGACGAGGTACGCTTCATCATGGTCGATCCGAAGATGGTCGAGCTTGCACCCTACAACGGCATTCCGCACCTGCTAATTCCGGTCGTCACCGACCCGAAAAAGGCGGCGGGCGCGCTCCAGTGGGCGGTCTACGAGATGATGAAGCGCTACAAGCTCTTTTCCGAGCGCAACGTCAAGGACCTCGCGGGCTATAACGCCCTTGCGTCGGGCGACGACACGCTCAAAAAGCTCCCGTGCGTCGTGGTCGTCATCGACGAGCTTGCCGACCTCATGCTCGTCGCGGCAAAGGAGGTCGAGGAGTCCATCTGCCGCGTGGCGCAGATGGGCCGTGCCGCCGGTATGCACCTCGTCATCGCTACGCAGCGCCCCTCCTCGGACGTGATCACGGGCCTAATGAAGGCCAATATCCCCAGCCGTATCGCGTTCGCGGTCGCGTCCTCGCTCGAGTCGCGCATCATTCTCGACACCACCGGCGCGGAGAAGCTCGTCGGCCGCGGCGATATGCTCTACGCCCCCCTCGGCGAGGGCAAGCCCCGCCGCGTGCAGGGCTGCTTCATCTCCGCCGAGGAGATCGACCGCGTGGTGAGCTTTGTCAAGGAGAACGGTGCAGCGCAGTACGACGAGAGCGTTATCAGCAAGATCGAAGAGAACGTCGCCAAGCGGGAAAAGGGCGGCAAGGGCGCGCCCTCCGGCGCGGCTCCCGAGCCGGTTTCCGACGAGGGCGACGAGTTGCTGCCCGCCGCGATCGACGTGGTGATGGAGACAGGGCAGGCGTCCGTCTCCATGCTCCAGCGACGGCTGAAGCTCGGCTACTCCCGCGCCGCGCGCATCGTGGACGAGATGGAGACGCGCGGCATCGTGGGGCCTTTCGAGGGCTCGAAGCCGCGTCAGCTCCTCATCACCCGTGAAAAGTGGGAGGAGATCAAAATGCGCGGCGGTCTCGGCGCGATGAGCTCCGCGGCGATGGCCGCGCAGGATGCGGCGGAGGAGGAAAACCCGCCGGTCGAGGAGGAGATCCCATAAAAAACAGCGCCTCACGGAGCCTCCGTGGGGCGCTGTCGTTATCCGTTCGAGAGCTTTTTTCGTCCTCGCACAATAGGCTTTGACGACAGGAAACGGAAAAAGTTCTCGTTTTGGCAAAAAAATTTTTTCACACGGACGCGCCGTGGGCGCATAGGCTGAGATGAACAAAACAGCAGGCAAGGAGGCGAGGCGATGGCCTACTCCGACCGCGAGCTGCTGGCGCGGCTCATTGAGTGCGAGGCGGGCGGCGAGGGGGAGAACGGCATGAAGGCGGTGGCGAGCGTCGTGATGAACCGCGTGACCGCCACAGGCGGCGAGTATGCCCGCGTGGGGCAGGGAAGCATCCGCAGGATCATCATGCAGCCAGGGCAGTTCGTCTGCGCGAGCGAGACGGAGGACGGCGCGTACAACCCGCAGAACATTTACAATATGCGCCCGACCGACGTACACTACTCCATCGCGGACTGGGCCATCGCGGGCAACCGCCTGACGGGACTCGGCGACGCGCTGTGGTTCTTCAACCCCTTTTCCGATACCTGCCGGCAGAATTTCCCCTCGGAGGTCGGCGAGTTCCGCGTGCGCATCGGTAACCACTGCTTCTACGATCCCACAGAGGCTTACTACGACACCTGAGAGACGAAAACCAGAGCTCTGAAAGGAATGGACGCTATGATCGAGCTTGCGCGCTGCGGCGCGCCGGACAATGACCGCTATCTTCCCGCCGTGATGACGCAGGGAGAGGCGAGCACGTACCAGACCATGATCGACAACAGCACCATGCAGACAAGGTCACAGCAGATGGCGGGGCGGACCCTCGGCTTGGTGCAGAGCAGCCGGCAGGGCATGGCGCCCAGCGCGGCGCAGGGAGGAACGGCGCAGGGCATGACGCCCAACGCGCTGCAAAGCAGCCGCCGGACGGATACAACGCTCGGCCCCATGCCGGCGGCGACGCCGGGAATGAGCACCTCGGAACAGATCCTCCACAGCTCGTGGCGGAGCCTGATGGCACGCAACGTGGGACGCAGCGTGATCGTGAGCTTTTTGATCGGTACACAGAACACCATCGTCACCCACGGTATCCTCTACGAGGTCGGCAATGATTACATCGCCCTCTATCAGCCCGATGAGGAGAGCTACATCAGCGCCGATCTCTACTCCATCCGCTTTATGGAGTTCCTGCCCGAGATCAGTCAGACCAATTCCCAGCAGCAACAGCAGCCGTAAGAAGGCGGGAGGAGCGCATCGCGCTTCTCCCGCCTTTCTTCGTTCAAAACGTTGCCGGCGGCCTGCGGCTAGCGTGCCAAAGGCAGCCCTTCAAATGATCGTCCACCAATCCCGCCGATTGGAGCAGGGAGTAGACGATGGTGCTGCCGACAAAGGTGAAGCCGCGCCGTTTCAGATCGCGGCTGATGCGGTCGGAGAGCGGCGTGGAGGCCGGTACGTCGGCGTCCGTTTCGGGGCTGTTGACGATGGGCTTTCCATTGACGTAGGCCCAGAGAAAGCGGTCGAAGCTGCCGAACTCCCGCTGCACCGCCAAAAAGCACTTCGCGTTTTCGATGACGGAAACGATCTTGCGCCGATTGCGGACAATGGCGGCGTTTTGCATCAGCTCCTCGACCCTGGCCGCGTCGAAGCGGGCGACCGCGGCGGGGTCGAAGTCCGAGAAAGCCGCGCGGAACGCCTCACGCTTTTTGAGAATGGTAATCCACGAGAGCCCCGCCTGCATTCCCTCGAGCGAGAGCAGCTCGAACAGCTCGCGGTCGTCGTGCGTGGGGCGGCCCCATTCATGGTCGTGGTAGTCGAGGCAGATCTGCTCCGGACCGGCCCAGCCGCAGCGTGTCGGCTGCGCCATCTTATTTCTTGACGGCAATGGCTTCTATCTCGACCAGCGCGCCCTTGGGCAGCGCACCGACCTGCACCGCGCTGCGCGCGGGACATTCGCTCTCGAAGTATTTCGCGTATACGGCGTTCACCGCGGCGAACGCGCCCATGTCGGTGAGAAAAACGGTGGTCTTGACCACGTCCTTTAGTGTGCAGCCCGCGCCGGCAAGGACGGCCTTGAGATTTTTGAGCGACTGCTCGGCCTGCTCCTCCACGCCGCCGGGGACGAGCGCGCCGGTGGCGGGATCGAGCGGGATCTGACCGGAGACGAACATGAAGCCGTTGGCTTCGATGGCCTGCGAGTAGGGACCGATGGCGCCGGGCGCCGCGGCAGTGGAAATGACGGTTTTCATCGGAAGATCCTCCTGAAGTAAAATAAAGGTAAATCTATGATAGCACCGGAGGAGTGTCCGCGTCAAGGCGGAACAGGAGCTTTTGCCCGCGGAGGGACTTGCGCCGCGCCGTGTTTCGTGGTATGCTTGTTTCATTGAGATCAAAAAGCAAAGGAGAGATGATTTTTATGATCATTCGTGCAGAGGACAGACAGCAGATTCTGACGCCCAACGCGCGCGGCGGCGACGGCACGCTCGACAAGCGCGATTACGTGCCGGCGAATATGCCCGAAAATGCGAAGATGTTCGCCGAGATCAGGCTCGAGCCGGGCTGCTCGCTGGGCACGCACACGCACGTCGGCGAATACGAGGTGTTTTTCTTCCACGAGGGCGAGATCACGCTCAACGACAACGGCACCGATCGGAAGATGCATCCGGGCGACTTCGCCATCTGCTATGACGGCGAGAGCCACGGCATCGCCAACCGCACGGACAAACCCGCGTCGCTGTTCGCGGCTATCATCAAGGTCAAGTGATAAGGAGAACGTATGACTACCTATACCTATTACCCCAAGGGCACCTGCTCGAAGCAGATGGAGGTCGATCTGGAAAACGGCGTCATTAAGGACGTGCGTGTGCTCGGCGGATGCAGCGGCAACCTGCAGGGCATTTCGAGCCTTGTGCGCGGCATGAAGGCCACCGACGCAATCGAGAGGATGAAGGGCATCCGCTGCGGCTTCAAGCCGACCTCCTGCCCCGACCAGCTCGCCATCGCGCTGGAGAAGGCGCTGAAAGAGGAAAAGCAAGGATAAAAGAAGGAACGGCTTTGCGAAGCGAAGCCGTTCCTTTTGCTCTATAGAGAACGTGGGTCATTCCGCCGATTGGATGCGGTGGTACATATCCTGCATTTTGCGGTCGATGTCGGCAATCTCATCGGCGCAGGTGAGCATCTGCTCGTTGATGCCGGCGGGGAGAGTGGCCTTGTCCTTTTTATAGCGGATGTCATGCTCAAGGCTGGCCCAGAAATCCATCGCTACGGTGCGGAGCTGCACCTCTACGAGCACGGACTCCGTGCGGTCGGAAAGAAAGACCGGCACGCGCAGATCAAGGTGGAGCGAGCGATAGCCGTTGTAGTTCGGCGTTTTGATGTAGTCTTGCCGCTTGACAAGCTCCATATCGCTTTGGCGCAGGAGCATCTCCTCCACGCGGTACACGTCGTCGATGTAGCAGCACACGACGCGGATACCTGCGATGTCGTTGATGTTCTCTTTAGCGGAGGCCATCGAGATCTCGCGGCCCTTTCGCTGCAGCTTTTCGATGATGCTGGCGGTGGACTTCAGACGGCTTTCGACGTGATGGATGGGGTTGTGGTCGTAGCGGACGCTGAACTCCTCGTTCAGAACCTCCAGCCGCGCCTGAATCTGGCGCACGGCGGAGCGGAAGAGATGCTGAAATTGCAGAAAATCCTGATAGCTGCGGTAGAGCTGCGCGGTCTCGTTTTGCAGCACGATGTCCGCGCGGATGGGGGAAAAGGTATTGTCCATGACGGTCCTCCCTAAACGCTTGATCTCTTTGCTTTCAGTATACCACAACGGCGCGGGCGCGCAAGGAAAATTTGCGTGAAAAAATGACTGGACAAACCGATGCGGAACGGATATACTATATATGTTTTTTTGACATATATTTTGGGTACAGGCGCGAAAGGGGACGGAGAAGTGGATATTGACATGGACATTAAGGAGCTGGAAGCCTTTGTCTACGTGGTGGAAAATTGCAGCTTTTCCCGCGCGGCGGAGCTGCTGCACCTCACGCAGCCGACCATCTCCTCCCACATCTCCGCGCTCGAGCGCAAGCTCGGCATCAAGCTCGTCGTGCGCACGACGAAGGAAACCTACCCATCCGACGCGGGCAAGCTGCTCTATCGCTATGCCAAGGAGATCCTGCAGGTGCGCGAGAACGCTGCAACAGCGCTCCGAAACTTTTCACAGGAGATGCGCGGCACCGTCACGCTCGCGGCCTCCACGCTGCCGAGCCAGCATTACCTGCCGCGCCTGCTGCAGAGCTTCCACGAAAAATATCCCGATATCGCGTTCAACATTCAAATGGAGGACAGCCCGAACGTCGTCGAAATGGTGGTGAGCCGCACCGTGGAGATCGGCTTCTGCGGTACAAAGGTAGAAAACCACAAGTGCATCCCGCAGGAGTTTGCCCGCGACCGCATGGCGGTCATCACGCCGAACACGGAAAAATTCCGCGTCTGCATCGGCTCCCGGCTCCCGAAGGAGCTGCTGCTGGACGAGGCATTCATCAGCCACGAGAAGTCCAGCGGCACCTATCAGGCCGGAAAAGAGATACTGGAGCATCTTGGGATCGACATTGCGCAGCTGCGCACGGCCGTTGAGGTTCGCTCGAGTGAGAGCGTGAAGCAGATGGTGAGCGATGGGCTTGGTATCGGCCTTGTTTCCCTCTCCGCCGCGCGGGACTATGTGCAGCTTGAAAAGGTGCTCGCTTTCCCGTTTGAGGAAGAGGAGCTGCGCCGCAGGCTTTACATCGTCAAGCACAAGAACAGTATCCTGTCGCCCATCGCGCAGGTTTTTTACGACTATGCGCGGAAATATTACGGACAGCATAAGGCGGCAGAGGCCGCGAAAACGGTATAACAGGAAGGTGGGGAGATTGGATGCAGACGGTTCATTCGCAGCTTTTTGAGGGTATTACGAATGAGGAATGCGTGCGGATGTTCCGATGCTTCGGCGCGAGGGAGGTCGGCTATGACGCCGGCGAGCTCGTCTGCGAGTTCGACGGTACGCAGAGCGCCGTGGGTGTGCTGCTCAGCGGCAGCGCGGAGCTTGTGCGGCTGGACGCCGACGGCAACCGGACCATCCTCGAAACGCTGGAGGAGGGGGGTGTGTTCGGCGAGGTGCTGGCCTTTTCCGGCACGGGCGACGACTCGATCTTCTTAGAGTGTCGGCGGGACTGCCGCGTGCTCTATCTCGATTACGATCAGATCACCAAGCGCTGTGAAAACGCCTGCCTGCACCACAGCATCCTCGTGCAGAACCTGTTCCGTCTGCTCTCGACCAAGACGCTGCGGCTGAGCGAACGGGTGGAGGTGCTCTCACGCCGCTCCATCCGCGAAAAGCTGCTGTGTTGCTTCAGTCAGCTCGCGCGGCGGGAGAAGTCGGAGACCGTCACGCTGCCGTTTTCCCTCAGCGCGTTGGCGGAATACATCAGCGCCGACCGCAGCGCCATGATGCGCGAGCTCAAGAAACTGCGGGAGGAGGGGATCGTGCGGACTGAAAACCGCAGGATCACCATGATACAGCGGGAATGCAGGAGAACTTGCGCCAAAAAGAGCAAGATACGCGATTGACGCAGGAAATCCTTCATGATATAATAGAAATCATCAATAGGTATCCATAACGCTAATTTTGGAGAAAAGAGGTTATGCTATGTATCGCATCGTCAGAAAAGAAGCGCTCAAGCCGACCGTCATCCTGTATGAGATCGAGGCGCCGATGGTGGCAAAGAAGGCCGAGCCCGGCCAGTTCATCATCCTGCGCGTCGATGAGAACGGCGAACGCATCCCCATCACGATCCACGACTATGACCGTGAGAAGGGTACCGTCACCATCATCGTGCAGACCGTCGGCGCGACCACCGAGAAGCTCAGCCACAAAAAGCAGGGCGAGTTCATTCAGGACTTCGTCGGCCCGCTCGGCCGTCCGACCGAGACCGAGGGCAAGAAGAAGGTCTGCGTGGTCGGCGGCGGCGTCGGCTGCGCTATCGCCTATCCTGTGCTCAAGAAGTTCCATGACTGTGGCGCGGAGGTCCATGCGGTCGTCGGCTTCAAGAATAAGGACGTTGTGATCTTGGAGGACAAGTTCAAAGCTGCCTCCGACGTGATGAAGCTCGTCACCGACGACGGCTCCTACGGTGAGAAGGGCCTTGTCACCGATGCGCTCAAGCATCTCATCGACGAGGGCAATCAGTACGACGAGATCTTCGCCATCGGCCCCGCCATTATGATGAAATTCGTCTCCAAGACCACTGAGCCCTATGGTATTCCCACCACCGTGTCCATGAGCCCGATCATGGTGGACGGCACCGGTATGTGCGGCGGCTGCCGCCTGACCGTCGGCGGCGAAACTAAATTTGCCTGCGTGGATGGCCCCGACTTCGACGGCCACAAGGTCGATTGGGACGAGAGCCTCAAGCGCGGCAAGATGTATTTCGACTGGGAGCGCCACAAGCACGAGGAAACCTGCAACCTGTTCAAGGAGGTCAAGTAAGATGCCGAATATGAGCTTGAAGAAGAACGAGATGCCCTCTCAGGACCCCAACGTCCGCAACAAGAATTTCCTTGAGGTCGCCCTCGGCTACACCGAGGAGCAGGCGCTCGACGAGGCCGCCCGCTGCCTCAACTGCAAGAACCATCCCTGCGTCTCCGGCTGCCCCGTGCAGGTGAAGATCCCGGAGTTCATTCAGAAGATCACCGAGAAGGACTACGAGGGCGCGTATCAGGTCATCCACGAGACGTCCTCTCTGCCTGCCGTGTGCGGCCGCGTCTGCCCGCAGGAGACGCAGTGCGAGTCTAAGTGCGTGCGCGGCATTAAGGGCGAGCCGGTCGGCATCGGCCGCTTGGAGCGCTTTGTCGCCGACTGGCACAACGCCAACGTCAGCGAAGCGCCCGCCAAGCCCGCGTCCAACGGCCATAAGGTCGCCGTTATCGGCTCCGGCCCGAGCGGCCTTACCTGTGCGGGCGACCTTGCCAAGAAGGGCTACGACGTGACCGTGTTCGAGGCGCTCCACCTCGCGGGCGGTGTGCTCGTGTACGGCATTCCAGAGTTCAGACTTCCCAAAGCTATCGTGCAGAAGGAGGTCGACGGGCTCAAGGCGCTCGGCGTCAAGGTGGAGACAAACATGGTCATCGGCCGCGTTGTTTCCATCGACGAGCTGATGAGCCAGTACGGCTTCGAGGCCGTGTTCATCGGCTCCGGCGCGGGACTGCCGATGTTCATGCACATTCCCGGCGAGAACCTCTGCGGCGTGTACTCCGCCAACGAGTTCCTCACCCGCATCAATCTGATGAAGGCATATAAAGAGGGCGCGGACACGCCCATCATGCCGCTCGCGGGCAAGAAGGTCGCGGTCGTCGGTGGCGGCAACGTCGCGATGGATGCAGCTCGCTGCTCCAAGCGCCTTGGCGCGGAGGTGTATATCGTCTACCGCCGCGGCATGGAGGAGTTGCCCGCCCGTCACGAGGAGGTCGAGCACGCCGAGGAGGAGGGCATCATCTTCAAGACCCTCAACAATCCCGTGAAGATCAACGGCGATGAGAAGGGCTACGTTTCCTCCGTCACCTGCATCGAGATGGAGCTTGGCGAGCCGGACGCCTCCGGACGCCGACGTCCCGTCGAGAAGGCCGGCAGCGAGTTTGACCTGCCGGTGGACTGCGTGATTATGGCGCTCGGAACCACGCCGAACCCGCTCATCAAGAACACGACTCCCGGCCTTGAGGTCAACAAGAAGGGCGGTATCGTGGTCAACGAGGAGGGCCTCACGTCCCACGCGGGCGTGTACGCGGGCGGCGACGCCGTCACGGGTGCGGCCACAGTTATCCTCGCTATGGGCGCGGGCAAGCTTGGCGCCAAGAGCATCGACGAGCAGCTGAGCGGAAAGTAAGTTTACATAGTTTGAGAAAGACGGCGGCACAAAACTTGCCGCCGTCTTCAAATTTTATCCCGCGGGGGCTTGCGCGGAAGGGGGAAAAGCGGTAAACTGAAAGCATACCAAACACAAGGGGAAATCCACCAATGCAAAGAAAAACGGAAATGACCGGCACCAAGCGTCTTGTGCGCACAGCAGTCAACATCGTACTGTGAGCTGTCGGACTGGCGATGCGGTCGGAAGAAGCGTTCTTTAACGGGAAATTAGCGAATGTAGCGGTTTTTTTAATTTTTCGGCACAAAATATTGTGCTTTTTCAATTGCGAAATCTGTCCGCCGGAAGTATAATACCTTCTGCACAATTTGGAATGGGGGTATTCTTATGACTGCACAGGTCATCGCGATCTGTATTTTCTTGGGGATGTTTCTTTTGATCATCCTCGATAAGTTCGAGCGCCATTACGTGACGCTTGCCAGCGGGGCGCTGGTGCTCGTCCTTGTATTCGGCGTCTGTATGCACTCGCTTGAGGCGATCGGAGAGGCGCTTAATCTCCGCTCGTTTTTCACCGCGTCCTTCTGGTACGGGCCCAGCGAGGAAAGCACGGCGGGCATCAACTGGTCCACCATCCTCTTTATCGCGGGCATGATGATCATGGTCGAGGGGCTTGGCAAGGCGGGCTTCTTCCGCTGGCTGTGCCTGTCGCTGGCAAAGCTCGCGCACTACCACGTCG
>CAVKBJ010000071.1:0-11006 GCA_963654505.1 Lachnospiraceae bacterium | reverse complement strand
AGTCCAGACTGTATAGCCACATTTACATAAATGAGCATTTCCACGTATTTCAGCACGCCCTTCCAATAGTCAATACCATTTGAATGGGCTTCTTCCGGAGTAACATCAATAATGGAAACTCCAGTTAGGAACGTATAGGAATTCAACATCCTGCGGTGTTTTTTCAAGATTTTCTGGGCGGTATTAAAACATAAATCATAATCTGTACTGTCCAAAGCTTTGCGGATTTCGACTGTCTGTAACTGTGCATTTCCCATTTGATGGGCAGCTTCCAGTGCGTGTTTTACGATACTAAAACTTCGGGATACTTTTTCGTTAGAAGTAGGTATATTAGAGATGCTGTTCATCACAAGTAAGTCCCTCCTTCGTTAAACACCAATTTTTAACCAGAATCTTTTGCAACAATCCAGTATGTTACATATATTACCTATTTTAGCATATAGAAAATAGCAGGGATAGTCGAAAAAATAATATTTCTGCATTAAAATTTCGAAGCACTGCATGGCTGTTACTAAAATACATTACATAAACCTCAATAAAGGAAGAAAATAAGAAAACAGCCCCTGAAATCGTTCAATTTCAGGGGCTGTGGTCCGAGATGGGAGACTCGAACTCCCGACATCTTGCTCCCAAAGCAAGCGCGCTACCAACTGCGCTAATCCCGGATTTTTGGGTATTCAGTTTTGCTCCAGATGTGGTCAAACATGTGGTCAGGCGGATTTTTTGACCACCTTTACTTACGAGGGAAGCGCCTGTATCGCAGGCGTATCAAGGGATTGCGGACATGGCATTTTTCGGCTTGAAAGGGGAGCATCCTGCTCCCAAACCAGACGCGATACCAACTTCGCTATACCCGGATATTCAAAAGCGAAATTTTTGAGCACCCTGCTATTATAGCGAAAGCGGCGGCGGAGTGCAAGCATTTTCTGATATTAAAGAAAAATTAAGGCTTTTCCTCTTTTCCTTTTAAGACGGTGGTGGTAGAGTAGGCTCAGAAAAGGCCCGGGGGACGGCGGCACCGCGTCGGGCAGGGGAGGGGAACGCCATGCACAACGTTTTGGTCTGCGACGACGACCGTGACATCGTCGCCGCGCTGAAAATTTATCTCTCCGGCGGGGAGTACCGCGTCTTTGAAGCCTACAACGGCGCGGAGGCGGTCGAGACCGTGCGGAGGAACGACATCCATCTCGTCCTCATGGACATCATGATGCCGGGGCTGGACGGCATTGCCGCGACCGCGGCGATTCGGCGCGAGAGCAACGCGCCCATCATTCTGCTCACGGCGAAGAGCGAGAGCAGCGACAAGGTGCTGGGGCTGAATGTCGGCGCGGACGATTACATCACCAAGCCCTTCGATCCCGTGGAGGTGCTCGCGCGCGTGAAGTCGCAGCTGCGGCGCTACACGATGCTCGGCGCGATGCCCGAAAGCACACCGGAGCGCGGCGTCTACACCGTCGGCGGCGTGACGCTCAGCGAGGACGCCAAGAGCGTGACGGTGGACGGCGAGCCGGTCAGCCTCACGCCGCTGGAGTTCAGCATTTTGCAGCTTCTTATCAAGTCGCCGGGGCGCATTTATTCGAGCGCGCAGATCTACGAGCTGGTGTGGAACGAGGACTCCCTCGGCGCGGAGACGAGCGTGGCGGTGTATATCCGCCACCTGCGGCAGAAGATCGAGATCAACCCCTCCGAGCCGCGCTATCTGAAGGTGGTGTGGGGGCTGGGCTACAAGATGGAGGACGTTCGGCATGAAAAGTAAAGCATGGGCAAGGAGTTTTTGGGTCAAGGCCGCGGCCTTTTTCCTCGCCGTGGCGCTCGTGCCGGTGTTGATCGTGTACGGCGCGGCATACGCCTATTCGTACTCCGGCGAGCTGCGCATGGATTTCTACGAGACCGACCTCTGCTCCAACGCGGCCTTCCGCGAGATGAGCGGCATTTACGACACCTACCGATACTACGCGGAGAACGGTCAGACGGACGTTTACGAAAGGTTCCCGGACTGGTACCCCGCCGACGACCGCTCCACGAACATTCGCTTTGCAATGGAGGACGAGATGGGAAACGTCCTCTACGACAACCACCGCGAGGGCGATATCCCCATCGACAGCTGGGAGACGGCGCAAAACGACCGGAGCAGCGTTATCTTCCGCCTGTATGTCGCGGCTGACTATCCCGCGCAGGATGGCATCTATTGGGCGCGGGAATTTTACAACACGATGGTGCACCTTGCTCCAAACGCGGCGGCGGACGTGCTTGCCTGCGCGCTCGCGGAACTGATCCTCCTCGTCTTTCTCGCCCGCGCCGCGGGGCGCCGGCCGGGCAGGGAGGAGGCGGTCGCCGGCTGGCAGGAGAAGGTACCCTTCGACCTCTACACGCTCGTCGTCCTCGGCGGCTGCTGCGGGTGCGCCGCCGTATTGGAAAACTTCGACTACCGCAGCTGCACCGAGCCGGTGGTCGCGGCGGGCTTTCTCGCCTGCCTTGCGTCGGCCTACGCGCTCTTTCTCGCGTTCTGGATGACGCTCTGCGCCCGCGTGAAGCTGGGAAGGTGGTGGGAGAACACCGCCTGTTGGCGGCTCATCAAGCTCTGCCTGCGCGTTTTGAAGTGGTGCCGGCGCGCGGTCTGCCGCGTGTGGAGCGCGTTCGCCGGCTTCGTGCGCGGCATCCCGCTCGTGTGGCGCACGGTGCTCGGCTGCTGCATAGTGAGCGTGCTGCTCATCGCCATTGAGAGCAATGACGCGGACGGGGCGCTGCTGCTGACGCTGTTCGTGCTGTCCATTGCGGCCTGCGCCTTTTCCATGCAGCTCCGGCGGCTGCAAAAGGGCGGCGAGGCCCTCGCCGCGGGCGACCTTACCTCGCAGGTCGATACCTCGCGGATGTACTTCGACCTCAAGCGCCACGGCGAAGACCTCAATGCCATCAGACGCGGTATGTCGATCGCGGTGGAGCAGCGGCTCAAGAGCGAACGGCTCAAGACTGAGCTGATCACGAACGTGTCGCACGACATCAAAACGCCGCTGACGAGCATCGTCAACTACGTCGATCTGCTCCAACGCGAGCACACGCCGGAGCAGGAGAAGGAATACCTCGCCGTGCTCGACCGGCAGGCGCACAAGCTCAAAAAGCTGACGGTCGATCTGGTGGAGCTGTCCAAGGCGTCTACGGGCAACATTCCCTGCCGCCCCGCGCGGCGGAGCGTACGCGAGCTGATCGACCAGACCGTGGGCGAGTACGCCGAAAAGCTGGCCGCCGCGCGGCTCGAGCCGGTCATCACGCTGCCGAATGAGGACATTTACTGCCTGTGCGACGGCGCGCTGATGTGGCGTGTGATGGATAATCTCCTCTCCAACGCCTGCAAATACGCCTGTCCGGGTACGCGGCTCTACCTCGGCGCGAAGCGCGCGGGGGAGACGGTGGAGTTCTCCTGCAAGAACATCTCGCGCGACGCGCTCAACATCGACCCAGACGAGCTGCTCGAGCGCTTTGTGCGCGGCGACAGCTCGCGCACGACCGAGGGCAGCGGGCTGGGGCTGAACATCGCCAAGAGCCTTATCGAGCTGCAAAAGGGGACGTTCTCTATCGCCATCGACGGTGACCTTTTCAAGGCCGGCTTCGCTCTACCGTACACGGAGTAAAGAAGCGGCAAGGCTTTCTTAATAAACACTTAAACAAAACCACAGTACAGATTAAAGACCGCCTGCTATGCTTGTCTCATCCAAGCGAAAGGCGGTCTTTTCCCATGCTCGACATCATAACCGTGATCTTAACGCTGCTGCTCAGGGCGGCAAGCCTGTGGTTTTTCGCCGTGGCGCTCTTTGCGCTGCGCCGGCCGAAGCCATACGCGGTGTGCGCGCCGCGCACGCGCTTTGCCTGTCTCATCGCCGCGCGGAACGAGGAGGCGGTCATCGGCGCGCTCGTGGAGAGCCTGAGAGCGCAGGACTATCCCGACGCGCTCTACGATATTTTCGTCATTCCCAATAACTGCACGGACGATACCGAGGCGGCGGCGCTCACGGCGGGCGCGAAGATCTTCCGCTGCACGGAGCCTGTCCGCTGCAAGGGCGACGCGCTGCACGAGGCGGTCGCATGGCTGCTGCCGCAGCGCTACGACGCCTTCTGCGTCTTTGACGCGGACAACGTTGCCGACGCGCGGTTCCTCGCGCGCATGAACGACGCCTTCTGCGCGGGCGCGCAGGTGTGCAAGGGTGCGATGCGGGTGAAAAATCCCTACGATTCGTGGCTCTCCGGCTGCTACGGGCTGTACTTTACGCTGTTTGACGTGTTCTTCTCCCGCGCGCGGATGCGCTGCGGCCTGTCCTCCAAGCTCGTGGGGACGGGCTTCGCCGTCCGCCGCGAGGTGCTCGAACGCTTCGGCGGCTGGAACACCGCGACCATCGCCGAGGACGCGGAGTTCGCCGCGCTCTGCGCCGTACACGGCGTGCGCGTCTGCTTTGTCCCCGGCGCGCTGACCTACGACGAAGCGCCGAATCGCTTTTCCGTATCACTTCGTCAGCGCCGCCGCTGGTGCAGCGGCATCATGGACGTGGCGGTAAAGATGGACGCTCCGCTTGTCTCCGCGCTGCGGGGGAGAGCGCCGCTGCGCGCGTTCGATTCGCTGCTGGTGGTGAACGCACCGTTCTTGCAGGCGGCGACGCTTCTGCCGCTGACGCTCGGCGTCTGCTCGGCATTGGCGCGGGATACGGCTGCGGTCTTTGCGCTGGCAGCGCTGCTCTCGCTGACCGCGAGCACATTTGGCCTGATGGCCTGCGCCGCGCTGCTCTCCCTCCTCGGCGGCTATCGCGACCGGCGCATCGCGCGGGCAGTCGCGGGCTTTCCGCTCTTCATGGCGGCGTGGCTGCCGCTTCAACTTATTTCGCTCGTCTGCCGCACGAGAAGCTGGCAGCCCATCGCGCACACCCGCGCCGTCAGCGCGGAGCACGCGCGGTCTGCGTGACCACCACCTGTGCGAAGAAGCTGTAGAGGGGGGCTTGCCGAACGGTGTCGAATGGGGTAAAATAACGCCGGATGCCGCCGCCGTGAGCGCGCGGCGGAACGGAGGAAAAATCATGCTGCACATTCCGAGCGCTCCGACCGCGGAGCTTTCCATCCTGCCCTTTGCCGACGCGATGGCGCGCAGCGGGCAGTCCGGCGGCTACGATCCCGCACAGTGGCTCTACGTGCCGGACTTCTACACGGAGTACCGATACATTCTCGGCACACGGGGGAGCCGTCCGCTCGTGTGCATCGGCATCAACCCCTCGACCGCCGAGCCGGATCATCTCGACCCTACGCTCCGGTCCGTCGAGCGCGTTGCGCGGAGCAACGGCTACGACAGCTTCCTGATGTTCAACGTCTACGCCCAGCGCGCGACCCGCCCGAACGACATGGAGCGCGAACGCAACGAAGAACTCCACCGCGCGAATATGGAGGCGTTTGACTATATCCTCTCGCTCTCCGCACGGCCCGCCGTATGGGCGGCGTGGGGGAACATCATCGAGCAGCGGAGCTATCTCAAGGACTGCCTTGCTGACATGATCGCCATCGGAGAAGCGCACGGCGCGCAGTGGTACACGGCAGGGAAACGCTCCGTGAAGGGGCATCCGCACCACCCGCTCTACCTCAAGGCAACGAGTCCGCTGGAGGAATTTGATATTCGTACATACTGCGAGAGCTGCTTATGAAAAAAGCCGACCGTGCATAGCACGGTCGGCTTTTCAGCTGCCATTCTCAGAAGTGGAACCCCTTGGGCATCCACTTGCGGGATTTATAGTAGATGAGGAACGCGATGCTCGTCAGCGTCCACGAAATGGGGAAGATGATGGCGATGGTGAGGTTGGAGTTGTGCGAGAAGGCATAGCCCCAAAGGTAAATAAGGCGCACGATGCAGGTAAAGACCATGGTGATAACGGCGGGGATCACCGCGTCGCCCACGCCGCGCATGGTGGCGGAGAGCACCTCGACGAGCGTGAAGAGCACGTAGCAGGGCGCGATGAGCGCCGTCACCTGCGCGCCGATGGCGATGACCGCCGGATCGTCGCCGACAAAGAGCCGCATCATCGGATAGCGTCCCGAGAAGATGATGACGGAGAACAGCGCCGAAACGCCGAGATGGAGCAGCAGCCCCTTATGGATCGACTCGTGGACGCGCTCGCGGTTGCCCGCGCCGAAGTTCTGCCCTACGTAGGTCATGACGGCGATGCCGATGGCGTTGGAGATGGGCCAATAGTAGTCGTCAAACTTGTTGAAGGCCGTCCAGCCCGCCATGGAGTCCGTGCCGAGCATATTGATGCCGACCTGCAAAACAATGTTCGCGATGCTGTACATCGCGCTTTGGAGCGCGGCGGGCAGGCCAATCTGAAGCATCCGGCGGAGGATGCCGCGGTCGATCGCCTCACGGTCGTAGAGCAGGCGGTGCTCCTCCGGGAGCCGGCGCAGCGCGTGTACGACCAGCGCCGCGCACACGACCTGCGAAAGGGCGGTCGCGGCGGCCGCGCCCGCGATGCCCCAGTGAAAGACGAGCACGAACAGAAGGTCGAGCCCGATGTTGGCGATCACGCAGACAAAGAGATAGTAGAGCGGGCGCTTGGAGTCGCCCATCGCGCGCAGGATGCCGCTGCCCATGTTGTAGAGCATGGTCGGCACCATGCCGAGGAAGTAAACGCGCAGATAAACGGCGGAGGAGTCGAGCGTGTCGGAGGTGGTCTGCATCCACACAAGGAGCTGACGCGCCGAGACGATGCCGAGGATCATCAGAAGGATGCCGCTGATCACCGAGATGAGCATGGCGGTGCAGATGCCCCGCTGCACGCGCCGCGTGTCCCGCGCGCCGAAGTGCTGCGCGACAATGACGCTCGCGCCCGATGAGAGCGCGACGAAGGAGTTTACGAGCAGGTTCGCGATGCGTCCCGACGAGCCGCCGACCGAGGCAAGCGCCGCCTTGCCGAGCGCGCGGCCGACGATCACGGCGTCGGCGGTGTTGTAGAGCTGCTGGAGCAGCGAGCCGAGCATGATCGGCAGCGCGAAGAGCAGCATTCCCTTCCAAATCGAACCCTCCGTAATGGGATTGCGGAGAGCGGTACTCTGTTCCATGATGGTCAAGCTCCTTATCCAATCTTAGTCCAATCCTGCGCGGCTCTGACCGCGGCGAATGAGATTATAGCTGTTTTTTACAAAAATGCAAGAGGGATTTTATGAAAAAAACAGAAAAAAGCAGAAAATGTTTCGGCATTTTCCGCTTTTTCCGATATGGCTTGAATTTCCGCTTATTCCAGCTCGAACGCGCCGGTGTAGAGCTGATAGTAGGTGCCCTTTTCGGCAATGAGCTTTTCATGGCTGCCGCGCTCGATGATGCGCCCGTGGTCGAGGACCATGATGACGTCGGAGTTCTTGACCGTGGACAGGCGGTGCGCGATGACGAACACCGTGCGTCCCTCCATGAGCTGATCCATGCCGCGCTGGACGATGGACTCGGTGCGCGTGTCGATGGAGCTGGTGGCTTCATCGAGGATCATCACCGGCGGGTCGGCGACCGCCGCGCGGGCGATGGCGATGAGCTGGCGCTGGCCCTGCGAGAGGTTCGCGCCGTTGTTTTGAAGCTCGGTGTCGTAGCCCTTCGGCAGACGGGTGATGAAGTCGTCCGCGCCGGCGAGCCTTGCCGCCGCGCGGCACTCCTCGTCCGTCGCGTCGAGACGTCCGTAGCGGATATTCTCCATCACCGTGCCGGTGAACAGGTTCGTTTCCTGCAAAACAAGGCCGAGGGAGCGGCGCAGGTCGGATTTTTTGATCTTGTTGATGTTGATGCCGTCGTAGCGGATCTTGCCGTCGGCAATGTCGTAGAAACGGTTGATGAGGTTCGTGATGGTCGTTTTGCCCGCGCCGGTCGCGCCGACGAAGGCGACCTTCTGCCCCGGCTCGGCGTAGACGGAAACGTCGTGCAGCACGTCCTTGCCCTCGGTGTAGGCGAAGTCCACGTCCGTGAGCCGCACGTCTCCGCGCAGCTCGGTGTAGGTGAGGGTGCCGTCGGTGTGCGGATGCTTCCACGCCCAGTGTCCGGTGCGGCGGTCGGACTCCGTCACCGTGCCGTCGGGCGCGATCTCCGCGTTCACGAGCGTCACATAGCCGTCGTCCGTTTCGGGCGTTTCATCGATGAGGGCGAACACGCGCTGCGCGCCCGCACCCGCCATGACGACCGAGTTGATCTGCTGGGAGAGCTGATTGACGTTGCCCGTGAACTGCTTGGCCATGTTGAGGAAGGGCACGAGGATGGAGATGTCCAGCGCCTTGCCGGAGAACGACACATTCGGCAGCCCGATGAGCAGGAACACGCCGCCGATGAGCGCGATCGTCACATAGAGAATGTTGCCGATGTTGCCGATGATGGGGCCGAGAACGCTCGCATAAGCCTGCGCACGGAAGCTGTCCTCAAAGAGCGCGTCGTTGAGCCGGTCGAACTCCTCGATGCTTTTCTGCTCGTGACAGAAGACCTTGACGACCTTCTGACCGGCCATACGCTCCTGAATGAAGCCCTCGGCGGCGGCGACGGCCCTCTGCTGACGGACGAAATACTTCGCGCTTCCGCCGCCGACCTTCTTCGTGACGAGTACCATCGCGACGATGCCGACGATCAGCACCAGCGTCAGCCAAAGGCTGAAGTAGAGCATGATGGCAAATACCACGAGCACGATCGCGCCCGACTGGATCAGCGCGGGCAGCGCCTGCGAGACGAGCTGACGGAGCGTGTCGATGTCGTTGGTGTAGTGGCTCATGATGTCGCCGTGCTGATGGGTGTCGAAGTAGCGGACGGGAAGGCTCTGCATCCCGCCGAACATCTCGCAGCGGAGCTTGTGAAGAAAGCCCTGCGTCATATACGCCATGAGCTGCGTGTAGACTGCCATCGAGAGGATGGAGAGCACGTAGAACGTGACGAGCAGCGTAAGGTAGGGCACGATCTCCGCCTTCGCGGCGGCCCAGTCGCGGCTGACGTACCAGCGTTCAATGATCTGAATGATATTCTGCATGAAAAGCGAGGGAATGGAGGACACGATGGAGGAGAACAGGATGCAGATAAAGGTCACGGGGGCGAGCACGGGATAGTAGGAAAAGAGCTTTTTCACCGTGCGTTTGAGGGCGGCGGGGCCGAGGTCGCGCCGCGTGGGATCGGCATGAGGATTTACTTTAGGCATTTTCGTCCCCTCCGTTCGTTTGGGATTCGTAGACCTCGCGGTAGATGGGCGAGGTTTTGAGCAGCTCGTCGTGCGTACCGGAGTCCACGATGGAGCCGCCTTCCATCACGAGGATGAGGTCGGCGTCCTGCACGGACGCGATGCGCTGGGCGATGATGAGCTTGGTCGTTTCGGGAATGAAGGACTTGAAGCCCTCGCGGATGAGCGCGTCGGTGCGCGTATCGACCGCGGAGGTCGAGTCGTCGAGGATCAGGATCTTCGGCCGTTTCAGCAGCGCGCGGGCGATGCACAGGCGCTGCTTCTGCCCGCCGGAAACATTCGTGCCGCCCTGTTCAATATGGGTGTCATAGCCATCGGGGAAGGAGCGGATGAAGTCGTCCGCCTGCGCGAGGCGGCAGGCTTCCTCAATCTCGGCGTCCGTGGCGTTCTCGTTGCCCCAGCGGAGATTTTCTCTGATCGTGCCGGAGAACAGCTCGTTCTTTTGCAGCACCATGCTCACGGCGCTGCGCAGCGTGTCGAGGTCGTAGTCGCGCACGTCCACGCCGCCGACCCTCACACAGCCCTCGGTCACGTCGTACAGGCGAGGGATGAGCTGCACGAGCGTCGATTTGCTCGAACCCGTGCCGCCGAGGATGCCGACGGTCTGGCCCGAGGCGATGTGGAGGTCGATGTGCTCCAGCGCGTATTTCTCCGCGCCGACGGAATACTTGAAGCGCACGCCCTCAAAGTCGATGGAGCCGTCGGCGACGCTCGTGACCGGCGCGGCGGGCGCGGTGATGGCGGGCTGCTCGCTCAGCACCTCGCAGATACGCTTGGTGGACTCGACCGACATGGTGAGCATGACGTAGATCATCGAGACCATCATCAGCGACATGAGCACCTGAATGCCGTAGGTGATCATGGCGGAGAGCTGGCCGACGTCGATGGTCGTGCCGCCGTTCGTGATGATGAGCTTCGAGCCGACGAAGAGCACGAACACCATATTAAAGTACACGCACAGCTGCATGAGCGGGGAGTTGAGCGCGACCACGCGCTCGGCGTGGGTGAAGTCGCCGCGAATGTCGTCGCTCGCGGCGGTGAACTTCCGCGTCTCGTAGCCCTCGCGCGCGAAGCCCTTCACGACGCGCATCGCGCGGACGTTTTCTTCTACGGACTCGTTGAGCTTATCGTACTTGCGGAACACCGCGCGGAACGCGGGCATGGCTTCGCGCGCGATGAAGAACAGGCCGACGATCAGCAGCGGCACGATGATCACGAAGGTCAGCGCTAACTTTCCACCCATGATGAAGGCCATCACGATGGAAAAGACCATCATCAGCGGGGCGCGGACGGCGATGCGGATGCACATGAGATAGGCCATCTGCACGTTCTGAATGTCGGTGGTCATGCGCGTGACGAGCGACGCCGAGGAGAACCTGTCGATGTTCTCAAACGAGAAGCCCTGCACCTTCGCAAAGAGGTCGTGGCGCAGGTTGCGGGCAAGGCCCGCCGCGGCCTTCGAGCCGGTGAAGCCCGCCGCGCCGCCGCAGGCGAGCGAGATCATCGCCAGCAGCACGAGCACGAGCCCCACGCGCACGATGCCGCCGAGCTCCGCGCCGGCCTTGACCTCGTTGATGAGGTTGGCGGTGTAAAACGGGATCAGCACTTCAATCGCGACCTCGCCGACCATGCACAAAAGCGTCAGGATCGTGGGCTTTTTGTATTCGCGGATGCAGCCCATCAGCTGCCGGATCATTTTCATTGGCATTTCTCTCCTTTCCTTGGGGGGCAGGGGGGGAGGGTCCCCTCCTCGATCATGCGGCGGCGCTGGTCGTCAAAGGTATCGTGGAT
>CAVKBJ010000070.1:0-7402 GCA_963654505.1 Lachnospiraceae bacterium | reverse complement strand
GGTCGATCTCGCGCGGCTGCGCGATGCTCTCCTGCACGACGTTTTTCGTGATCTCGTTGAAGGTCACGCGCTTGGCCTTGTCGTCGTTCAGGCCGAGCAGATATTTGAGATGCCACGAAATGGCCTCGCCCTCGCGGTCCGGGTCGGTCGCAAGATAGACGGTATCGCTCTCCTTCGCGGCCTCCTTGAGCTCGCGGATGAGCGCTTCCTTGCCATGAATGGGCTTATAGTCCGGCTCAAAATCGTGCTCAATGTCGATGCCGAGCTTGCTTTTCGGCAGGTCGCGCAGATGGCCCATACTGGCCTTTACCGTGTAGCCCCTGCCGAGATATTTTCCGATGGTTTTCGCCTTCGCCGGAGATTCGACGATCACCAGATTTTTTTCTGCCATGTATTTGACTCCTTCATTCCTTTAGTTCCACCTGTATGGAAAAACGCTTGCCGCCGCTCTGTGCGGCGTAACCGTCAAGCTCGAGCATGGTGAGCGCCGAGAGCACCCGCCGCGTGGGGATCTGCGTCAGCTCGATGAGATCGTCCACCTGCTTCTCCCCCTGCGCGAGCTCGCGCAGGAGCTTGATCTGATCGTCCGTCAGCCCGTGGTCGCCGGAAAGGTCGAGCACCGGAAGCGTTTCCGCCTTCGCCGCGCTCTCCGCCGCCCTGGCCTCCGCCTGCTCCGTGCGGGCCTGATAGCCCAATGTATGCGGCAGCTCGACGCGCTCGCCCACGATCTTGTGCGGGTACATCGCCTGATATTCGCGCAGAATGTCCCAGCTCTCGCTCACAAGCCCCGCGCCGTCTGCGATGAGCCGGTTGCAGCCGCGGCTCGACGTCGCGTCGATCGGGCCGGGGACGGCGAACACGTCGCGTCCCTGTTCAAGCGCAGTGTTCGCGGTGATGAGCGCGCCGGAGCGCTCAAGCGGAGCCTCCACGATCACGGCCGCAAGGCACAGGCCGCTGATGATGCGGTTGCGGATGGGAAAGTGCCAGCCCTCCGCCGCCGTTCCCGGCGGATACTCCGAAAGCAAAGCGCCCGTAGCGGCGATGTCGCGGTAGAGAAATTCGTTTTCCTCCGGGTAGACCACGTCCAGCCCGTTGCCGAGCACGGCGACCGTCACGCCGCCCGCGCGGAGGGCGCCGCGGTGCGCTGCCGAGTCGATGCCCCTCGCCGCGCCGGAGACGACCAGCGCTCCCTGCTTGGCAAGGCCGTAGGCGATCTTCTCCGCGCAGTTTGTGCCGTAAGGCGTACAGGAGCGCGTGCCGACCATCGCCACGGCGACCTCCTCGTCGAAGGCCGGCAGCGTGCCTTTGACGTACAGCAGGCACGGCGGCTCGAAAATAGCGCGCAGCCGCGCGGGGTAATCCGCGTCCTGCATCGTCAGAATGCGCAGGCCGAGCCGCTGGCAGTCGCCGAGAATTTTATCCGCGCCCTCGGTCGATTTGTCGGCAAGCAGTTCGAATTGCTTCTTGGGCAGGCCTTCGACGAGCGCGTACTCCGCCTCGTCGGCATAGTAAACGTCCTCGGGCGAGCCGAAGTGGTCGAGCAGCAGCGCGCGGGAGCGGTTCGTCAGCCCCTTGCATTCGTTCAGCCATACCCAGTATTTGAGTCCCGCCATATCCGCTCCCCCCTATCGGTACATTTCCCACAGCACCACGCCCGCGGCGATGGCCGCGTTGAGCGATTCGCAGCGCGGAGACATGGGAATTTTGATGGTCTTTTCGCACCTTGCGAGGACTTCTTTACTCAGCCCCCTGCCCTCGCTGCCGACGGCGACCGCCGCGCGGGAAAGGTCGGCCTCGCGCAGGGAGATCGTATCGTCGCACAGGGCCGTGCCGTAGAGCGGCAGGCCGCTTTTTGCAAGCAGCGCACACAGCTCGTCCAACGTGCATTGATGCACCGGGCGGCGGAACACCGCGCCCATCGTGGCGCGCGCCGCTTTCGGGCTGTACGGGTCGGCGCAGGCGTTGACAAGGAAAACCCCATCACAGTCAAAGGCGTCCGCCGTGCGCAGGATCGTGCCGACGTTGCCGGGGTCCTGCACGCCGTCGAGCACCAGATAGTGCGATCCCGTAAGCGTTTCCGGCAGCGGATTTTCCGGCAGAACGATGGTAAAAAGCGCGCCCTGCGGCGTATCCATCGGACTGATCGAGCGCATCACGTCAATCGGCACGCACACCGTGCGCACACCATCTGGCAACGCGGGAACATCTACGTTCTCGGCAAAAACGACTGTTTTGAGCGGCGCGTTCCACTTGACAGCCTCTTCGAGCAGCTTCACACCGTCGCAGAGGTACTCGCCGCTCTCGCGGCGGTAAGCGCGGGAGCTGTTCAGCTTTCGGATATGCGTCATCAGCGCGTTCTGACGGCTGGTAATGCGTTCCATGTCCCTCTCTCCTCGCTTTCCGGTATACTTTGGGCGAAATCACCGCATGATAAGTGTGACCTTAATAATATAGGTATCGTTTGCAAATGTCAAGCCGCAGTCTTCGACGCGCCTCAGCAAAATTTTTACCGCGAGGTGTTGCGTCTGCAACAGGCATTTCCGGTGTTTTCTGCTATAATCGGAAACAAATCAAAGCACAGCATAACAAGGAGGGCCATTCAGATGACCGGTTTGAAGAATATTTCCAAGGCGGAGGTACTGACGCTCCGTGACGAGGTCGCCTATCAGAAGGGGCAGGTCGTGAGCAAGACGCTCGCGCAGAACGCCGCGCTGAGCGTAACACTTTTCTCCTTCGATCAGGGCGAGGAGATCAGTACGCACGAGTCCGGCGGGGACGCCTTTGTGACCTGCCTCGACGGCGTGGGCCGCATCACCATCGACGGAAAGGAATACCTGCTCCACGAGGGCGAGAGCATCGTCATGCCCGCAAAGCACCCGCACGCGGTGT
Source organism: Lachnospiraceae bacterium (assembly GCA_963654505.1). Taxonomy (GTDB): domain Bacteria; phylum Bacillota; class Clostridia; order Oscillospirales; family Oscillospiraceae; genus Hominicoprocola. The sequence goes on along the minus strand of CAVKBJ010000070.1, from coordinate 4,513 downwards.
ACGGGCAGGAGCGGTTCAAGATGCTGCTCGTCGTGGTGTTCTGAGCCTGCGCTTGACTGCACAATAGGTCTATGCTATTATAGCTTCGTCTTCGGGAAGATCGCTCTGACCGAAAGACCGTCTGATTCATTCTGCCGTTCTGCCGGTGAGGGTGCGCCCGAGCCGAAAGAGGAGAGAAAGCAAGGCACAGCGCCGCTGTGTCCGGTATTGTTTTTCCCATCCCTTCTGCCGAACGGCGGGAGGGATGATCTTATTTTTCAGGAGGACACGTCTATGGAAACGCGCGTCGCCGTGTTGGCCGTCATCGTGCGGGAGGGAAGTTCCGTGCAGACGCTCAACGAGCTGCTGCACCAATACAGCCCATACATCATCGGGCGAATGGGAGTCCCCTATCGTGAGCGCGGCGTGAACATCATCAGCGTGGCGCTCGACGCGCCGAACGACGCGATCTCCGCCCTGTCGGGCAAGCTGGGACGGCTCGACGGCATCACCGCCAAGACCGTCTACGCGCCCGACGCCGCCATCAGAAAGGAAGATGTCAAATGAACCGAAAAATTAAGAAGCTCCTTGCCCTGTGCCTGACGCTGGCGCTCGTTTTCTCGCTCGCCGCCTGCGGACAGATGCAGGCGGCGCAGTCCGAGCAGGAGGAAACGCCCGCGAAAGAGGCCGAGGCCCCCGTCACCACACGCATCGCCGCGCTCAAGGGGCCGACCGCGATGGGGCTTGTAAAGCTCATGAGCGACGCGCCGTCCTCAGCGAACGGGCCGCTCTATGACTTCACGCTCGCCGGCTCCGCCGACGAGGTGACGCCCACGCTCATCAAGGGCGAGCTGGACATGGCCTGCGTGCCCGCGAACCTCGCCGCCGTGCTCTACGGCAAGACCGAGGGCGCGGTGGAGGTGCTGGCGGTCAACACGCTCGGTGTTTTGTACATTGTTGAGAACGGCGAGAGCGTGCAGTCCATCGCCGACCTCAAGGGCAAGACCGTCGTGGCCGCAGGCAAGGGCAGCACGCCCGAGTATGCCCTGCGCTATCTTCTCAGTGAGAGCGGCGTCGATCCCGACACGGACGTGACGCTCGACTGGAAAAGCGAGCACAGCGAATGCGTCGTTGCGCTCGCGAGCGGACAGGCAACCATCGCGCTCCTGCCGCAGCCCTTCGTCACCGTCGCGCAGAGCAAGCTCGACGGGCTGCGCATGGCGCTCGACCTCACCGAGGAGTGGAACAAGCTCGATAACGGCTCGACGCTTATCACCGGCGTGATCGTCGCGCGCCGCGAATTTGTCGAGCAGCACCCCGCCGCGGTCAGCTCTTTCCTTACTGCCTACGCGGAAAGCGTGGAGTGGGTGAACGCCAACATTTCCGACGCCGCCGCGCTCATTGGCGAATACGGCATCGTGGACGCCGCCGTGGCGGAAAAGGCCCTTCCCTACTGCAATATCGTCTGTCTGACCGGCGCGGAGATGCAGGAGAAGCTCTCCGGCTATTTGCAGGTGCTTTACGATGCAGATCCCGCCGCCGTGGGCGGCGCCATGCCGGACGGCGACTTCTATTACGCCTGACGTCCCGCCGTTAAAGCCATAGAAAGGAGGCGATCGCCGTGAAAAGGGAAAAAAGCGTCCGCCTTTGGGCGGTCGTTTTCTGGCTGCTCGTGTGGCAGGCGGCGAGCATGGCACTCACCGCCGCTTATCCGCTCGGCGCGCTGCTGCTCGCTTCGCCAGCCGCAGCGCTCGCAAGGCTCTGGGGACTGGCTGTGACCGCCGCCTTTTGGCGGACGGTTTGCGTCTCGACCGCACACATCTTCGGCGGGTTTCTCCTCTCCTGCACGCTGGCGGTCGTACTCGCCGCACTTGCGGCGCGGTATCGCCGCATAGAAGAACTGCTCGCGCCGCTCACGGCAGTCGTGAAGGCCGTGCCGGTCGCGTCATTCATCATCCTCGCGCTCTTGTGGCTCGAAAGCCGGCAGCTTTCGCTGTTCATCTCCGCGCTGATGGTCTTTCCGCCGGTCTACCGCAATGTTCTTGAGGGTATCCGATGCACGGACAGAAAGCTGCTCGAAATGGCGCAGGTGTTCCGCGTCCCGTTTTCGCGGCGGCTGCGCGGCATCTATCTGCCGCAGGTGATGCCGTATTTCCGCGCGGCGGTCAGCACCGCGCTGGGGCTTTCGTGGAAGGCCGGCACGGCGGCAGAGGTCATCGGTCTGTGCTCCGGTACGGTCGGCGAACGGCTCTACACCGCCAAGGTCTACTTCCAGACCGCCGACCTCTTTGCGTGGACGGCGGTGATCGTGCTGCTCTCCGTGCTCTTTGAGCGGCTGTTCCTGTGCGGCGTAGACACGCTGGCGGGGAGGTGGTGCGCATGACAGAGCTGCAGGTCGTCAATCTCTGCAAGAGCTACGGCGGGATCGCCGTGCTGAAAAATGTGAGTTTCACCGCCGGTGTCGGGCTTACGCGCATCACGGGCAGCTCCGGCATCGGCAAAACAACGCTGCTACGGCTTCTGCTCGGGCTGGAGCGGCCCGACAGCGGCACAACGAACGCCAAAGCGTTCCGCTGGGCGGCGATTTTTCAGGAGGATCGTCTGCTCGAACACCTGAATGCCGCAGGCAATCTGCGCTTTGCGCTCGGCTCAGCCTACGACGAGTACGCCGCCGCAGCGCTGCTCGATGAGCTGGGGCTTGGCGGTGTCGGGGATAAGCGTGTGCGCGACTTCTCTGGCGGCATGAAGCGTCGGCTGGCGCTCGCCCGTGTGCTGCTCGCGCCTTCGGACGCGCTTGCGCTCGACGAGCCGTTCACCGGCCTTGATGCGGAAAACCAAGACGCGGCACGGCGCTGTATCACGCGGATCGCGCGGAAAAAGCTTGTTCTGCTCGTCTCGCATGAGGACGACAGTCCCGCTGATAAGTACTCGTCCGACAGCAGGGTATATCTGCACTAAGCCGTCAGGTACAGCGCATGAATGGCGTTCAGAAACGTGACGCCAAAACCGTCGCTGTCGAATTGATCTATATGTAAACAGCTATCCCGTGCGGCTCTTGACAAGCTGCGCGGGATCGCTGCTATATTATAGATTTCCTTTCAAACGATAATCCGCATCATGTTGAACGTCTCCCTTGCAGCGCCGCCGTGTATTTTCTGATCGCCGCGGCAGCGTAGAGCATGACCAGAAGCTCCGTGACGGGCATGGCCAGCCACAGCGAGCCCGCGCCCGCCAGCCGCGGCAGCAGCAGGATCAAAGCGCCGCTGACGACCAGTCCCCGTGCCACCGACACGACGAACGCCGCCTTCGGCTTCATGATGGCTTGGAAATAATAGGTCGAGAAGATGTTGAACGGCAGCAGCAGGAACGAGAGCGCGTAGGTACGGACGATGGCGGGCGCCATCTCCAAAATTTCCCGCGTGGGCGACATGAAGATGCGGATATAGAGATTCGGGCAGGCCATGCTCAGCGCCGTCCAGAACACGCCGAAAAACGCCGTCGTCCATAGCGCGAGGCGCAGCGTTTCGCGGATGCGCCCGCCCCGGCCCGCGCCGAAGTTGGTAGAGATGATCGGCTGCGCCGCCTGCCCCACGCTGTACGCGCAGCACTGGACAAAGGTGCTGACCTGAATGACGGGGCCGTAGACCGCCAGCGCATTTGCGCCGAGATAGCGCATGATCTGGCGGTTGAAGAGCACCGTCAGAATGCCCATCGCCACGTCGATGAAGAAGGTCGAAAAGCCGGTGACGGAAATCTCCCGCAGCCTGCGCGCGAGCTGCTCCGGTCTTACCAGCCGGAGCGTGTTTTTGCGGCCGGCGAAGTGCGTCAGCATCACGAAAAACGAGATGGCGGAACCGATGGCGGTCGCCAGTCCCGCGCCGTAGATGCCCATGTCGCAGGGGAAAACGAAGAAATAATCCCCGAACACGTTGAAGATGCCGCCGGAGAGCACGCCCAGCGTCGCAAGACCGGGGTCGCCGTCGTTCCGCAAAAACGCCGCAAGCATCTGATTGAAGAGGAACAGCGGGAACACATATTTGATCGGGCGCATATAGTCCCGCGCCAGCGTGAGCAGCGACTCGTCCGCGCCGAAGAAGGTCAGGATCGGGGCTTCAAAGCACATCACGCCGATCCACGCTATGATGGACAGCGCGACCGCGCCAATGACTGCCGCGGTGAAATACTGGTTCTCGCCCCCGCCGCTCCGCTCGCTGCCGCGCTTTGTGCTGAAAATGACGCTGCCGCCGATGCCCATGAGCAGGCCGAGGCTGTAGATGATGTTCCACACCGGCGCGACCACCGCCAGCGCCGCCGTGCCCTCCGGCCCCTGATACTGCCCGACCATCGCCATGTCCACGATGGAGTAGACCGAGGAGATCATCGCGCTGCCGAAGGCCGCAGAGAGGTACTTGAAGTAAAGGGGCTTGATCGCTCCATTCAGAAGATCCATTTCCTATTCCTCCTATTGCAATAAGTTTTTGGTTGGAATTCCAGCGATTTGAACTGCACCCCATTTGTTAGACAAGCATGATAG
>CAVKBJ010000069.1:0-4307 GCA_963654505.1 Lachnospiraceae bacterium | reverse complement strand
GTGACGCCGTCGCCGAGCGAAGCCTCGACGAGGAACCAGCGGTGCGCGCGGTTGATGTACACGATGCGCCCGGGCAGCAGCCGCGGAAGCTCCCGATGTCCGGGACCGATGGCCGCGCCGATGTCCGCCAGAATGGCGTGGGTATCTCCGATTCTTGGTATTTTGTTTCTATCTTTCTCTCGATTTTTCAGAACGGCGCTTCCGCATCCGGCGGAAGCTCCTCCAGCCGGAGCTGGCCGTCGCTGTGCGCCCGGCGCTGCTGCTTGACAAAGTTGCCCTTGTCCACAAAGCCGCGCATCGCCTTGGAGCCTTCTGCGTGTTGGAAGTCGATCATGGAAAACTTCTGATGCGCGCCGTCGAAGCTCGCGACCAGCGTGGTGCGCGGACCGTTCTTCTGCTTGGCGATTTTGATGTACCGGTTGTCGTTGACGTCAAAGCGCTTGTCATTCTCCGACGGGCGGAAAATGAACATGACCGTGTCGGCGTCCTGCTCGATCTGTCCGCTCTCGCGCAGGTCTGGGAGATCCGGCTGCCGCCAACCGCCCTTTTCCTGTCGGCTGAGCTGCGAGAGCTCAAAAACCAGCGTTTTAGACCGCTGCGCAAAGGCGTGCAGCGCGCGGGAGATCTGCGCGATCTCCTCCTGCCGGTTTGGGTTCGAGCGCTCCGGCTGGATGAGCTGCAGGTAGTCCACGAAAATGACCTCGAACTGGCAGGCCTCCGCCTCCGCGATGATCTCTGCAGCCGTCGCGGTGGGGCAGTGAACCAGCTTGAACATACGCTCCGCAAGCTGCTCGTGATGCGCGGCGATCGCGTCATAGTCCTTTTGCTTGAGCCGGTAGTTGACCGAATCGTCCATGCCGATGCCGAAGGTCTCGGCAATGAGGCGGTCCTCGACGTCGGGATGGTCTGTCTCCAGCGAGAAGAAGCCGACGCGGCGCGTCTTGGCGATCTCGCGGGCGATCTGCAGCGCGAAGGCCGTCTTGCCGTGACCGGGACGGGCCGCGACAACCACGACGTGCCCGAGGCGCGTATGCACCGCGTCATCCAGCTCGCGCAGGCCGTAGCGGACATAGTTTTTGTCCTCTCCCTTGGACTGGCGCTCCATGTAGTTCGCGAGCAGCTGCGCGGCGTCGTAGATCTCGAAGCGGCGCTTGCCGGCAGAGAGTTTGCGGATGTCCTCGAGCAGCGGGCCGTATTGGTCCGTATCCGGTGCGTCCAGCAGTTTCTGCGCCAGATCCCGCACGCGGCGCTTGGTCGCCTCGTCCTGCATGATCGCGGCGTAGGCTTCCCAGTTGGCAGCGGTCGGCGTGACCTCAAGCAGCTGCAGCAGATAGTCGCTGTAGTCCTGCCCGATTCGGGCGCGGACCGTCACGCCGTCGATGGGCTTGCCGTGGATGTACATATCGCGCATGGCGGCGAAGATCAGCCGGTCCGCGTCAAGAGCGAAATCATCCTCGCGCACCGTGTGGATCACGTCGGGCAGGATGCGCTCGTCCTGCAGCATCGAGCCGAGCAGCGCCTGCTCGGCGCTCAAGCCTCGCTCGCTCATCAATACACCCCCAGCTTGACCTCGTCGCAGGCGGGCGCGTCACGCTGCGCCGGCAGCTCGTCCGGTTTGAGCTCGTAGACCGTCAGCCAGTTGCTCATGATTGCTTTTTCCAGCATCGCAAGTTTCATCGCGCGGTCGCCTTTGGAGAGCCGGTCGAGCAGGCCGAGGATGCCGTTCATGGCTCGCGTGGTCATCACGGCCTTGCTGCGGTTCACCTTGGCGCGGTTTTCCAGTAGTCCGCAGAGGGCGGAGAGCAGTTGTTCGTCCTCGCCGCAGTAAGCAAGCAAAACGTCAGCAACGTCATGGGGGACTATAGGGGGTATATTTATATATTTATTTTTCTTTTTTTGCTCCTCATTTTTGAGGATACCGTCTCCTCGTTTTTGAGGAGACCCTCTCCTCATTTTTGAGAATAGGGTATCCTCATTTTTGAGCATACCCCCCGCCAGCCCGCGGGCACTCTTGACCACCGGATAAATATTCCGCTGCTTACCGCCGGAGAGCGCCGTATTGAGCAGCAGCTCCGTCTCGATGTGGCCGCGATTTTCCAGCAGCGTGATGAGCGGGGAGACCCGCTTGCCGCTGATGCCGACGTCGGCCCCGAGCACCTCGTTGGTCGCCCAGCAGAAGCCATACTTGCCGCTGCGCCATGTGATCACGCCGTAGAGGAGCTTGGCCGAAGCCGGCAGCTCCTCATCCAGCATCACGACGGAGGGGATGACGGCAAACATGCCCCCGCCGCGCTTGTTCTCTCTCAATATCTCATCTCGCGTCATAGCCTCTTCTCCTGTCTCTCGGGCAGTCCAAATAGACGATGATCTTCATCACCTTTTCCGTCAGAGCGGTGATGCCGACGAGGATCAGGAAGATGTCCAGTCCTGTCATGCTCTCGCCTCCCCTCGGAAGGTGTTGACTTTCGTCTGTTTCTGCGATATACTGTGCTTGCAATGGTTTTCAGAGCTCCTGCTCTGAGACAGAGAACGCTTCGAGGTTGCCGCCTCGGGGCGTTCTTTTTTTGCGCCGTCCGCGTAGATCACCTGATACGCCGCGGCGATGGTCTCGCGCAGATCCTCCACGATGTCGTCAAACTCCGGCCGCTCCGTGTCGTCGATCACGCCGTCCTCGGCGATGCGGAGCAGTCCGGCCAGCCGGTCCGCTGCGTCGCGCAAACGGTTCGTCAGCGAGATGGTCGCCATCGGCAGCGGCTTCGGCTCCACCTCCGGCAGCACGCCGAGCCGGTCGGTCGCCTTCGCGTGCTCCAGCGCCAGCCAGGGCACACCGTAGACGCTGCACATCCGCGCCACGGTCTCGTCCGGCGGTGTGAGCCGTCCGCCCTCGTAGCGCTTGAGCGTTTCGGGCGAGATGCCGAGCCGCTCCGCGGCCTCTTCTTGCGTCAAAAGGGTCACCTTGCGTGCTCGTTGATACATATTTGGGTATAGCGGTGCCATTGTGTTTTGTCCTCCTTTGTGGTATAGGTTTAGTAACGGATCGCGGCGCGCAGCTCCTCGATCGGGATGCCGAGCGCACGGCCCAGCCGCCGCAGCTCACCGAGCGTCAGATCCTCGGGGTTCGCCTTCCGGCGGGCCACCGTCGTGCGCGAGATGTGCGCCTTGTCGCCCAGCTGCTCGTTGGTCAAGCCGTGGACGTTGGCCATGCCCCAGATCAGGGCGACGAGCTTCTCGTTGCTCGTGTTGCGGCCTAAATTCACACGCGGCATAGTCTCCCTCCTCACTTTCCTGCGGCCAGCGCTCTCGCGTCGGCCGCGCCCTTGGCCGCCACCGCGGCCCTCGCCGCCTCGCTCGCCGCGCGCAGCGTCTCGTCGTCGTAGAGATCGTTGACCTCACAGTCGAGCATCGCGGCGATGGTCGGCAGCTTGTCTGCCGTCGGCATAGCCGCACCGCTCTCCCACCGGCTGACCGCCATCTTGGTCACGCCGAGCCGGCGGGCCAGTCCGTGCTGGCTTACTCCGCGCGCCTCGCGCAGCTCCCGGATGCGGAATCTTGTCAAATCTTGTCACGTCCTTTCTCTTGATTTTGCGTGAAATTTGTGATATACAGTAAATTGTAAGTTTACTGTCTTAGGGATGGACCGTTATGGACCTTTTGAGCAAACCGGAGCGCGAGCTCCTGAAATGGTTTGAAAAGCAGCATTCACCGGTGCTGGTCGATAAGCTCCTGACTGCGCCGAGCTATGACCCGGAGCGGTGCCGGTCTCTCGTAGACCGGGGACTGGTATCCCCGGTTATCATGGGCTTAACGACCACTGCGTACAAGATTTCCGACAAAGGCCGCGCCGCGCTGGAGGCATCAAACTTGAAACTCTCCAGCGAGCTTCGCTCTAAAATTTCGTTCTGGATCTCGGTCGCAGCGATCCTCATGTCCTTCGCGTCCTTTGTAAAGAGCTTTTTCGCCTAAACGAAAAAGCTGAAGATGAAGGCCGCCAACGACAACAGAAGAGCCGCAAATGAAAAGATCAGCTGCGCCCATGATCCGTCGAAGCGCTTCACCGCTTCGCACCTCCTTTCCTTTCGTGTAAACCTTGCGTTTACCTTGTACGCCTATCTTAATCGAAGAAATTTCGATTGTCAATACAAAAAAACGAAGTTTCTTCGTTTTCGTAAGTGTTGCACAATTTCTGCTATTCCTTTTTGCCATTGGAGGACTCCCGTGTATGGATACCAAGACCCGCATTTTTGACTTACTTGACAAGCAAGGAATAGAGCAAAAATCCTTTGCCGCAGAGGTTGGCGTGTCGGAAG
>CAVKBJ010000068.1:0-11597 GCA_963654505.1 Lachnospiraceae bacterium | reverse complement strand
TTCCGTACAACAGTAACAGAATAGTCGGTGTAAGGGGTCGCTACGCTTCTCGTAAGGTCGCGCTCCGCCTGCTCCGCCGCATCCTCCTGCGGCTTGCCGACGGCGATGTGGTGCTTCTGGCGCAGCTCGAGATACTTTTTCTCGTCGATGTCGCCGTTGGCCAACGCGGCCAGCGCCACAACAGCCTCGTTGTACTGCCGGTCCTCCGCTGTGCCGCCCGTTTTCATCAGGTTGGTCAGAAAACGGTTCGGGTCGATCCGCTTGAGTTCCTTTTTGATGCCGCCCTTGGGGTCTTGTTTTTCGTCGTAAAGCCCCAGCTGAGCGGTGGCGTTGCGCCACTCTATCTCTCCTGCTGCACGCGCCACTTCACGGTCTTCATGGCCTCTCTGGTGCAGCGCTGGGCATATTCATAGCGGCTCTCGTGATCCAGCCCGATCGTGTCACTGTCGGGCCGCAGCTGGCGGTAGATCTCCGGCCGCGGCTGCCGCGCGGCGAAGCTTTCAAACGAGCCGTCCAGATCGTTGGGGTTCGGACTCATCGCCTGTATCTACTGCTCCACGCTCTGCATCGCCGCGTTCATCGCGTCCTCGGTCAGCTCCACGGGGCCATATTGGCCGTTCGTCAGCGCCTTGAGCAGAAGGTCATAATAAACATCAGTCACATTCGGCATAGTACAGTGCTCCTTTGTCGGTGAAAAATTCGGAGAATATTGCAGTCTTTCGTTTATTATACACCCGTGAAGCGCGCTTTGCCTCGCCTCGCGGCAAGTTTTCCGCGAAAACCGGCGTCCCGCTCTGTGCAGGCGGTCGTCGGGTGCCTGCATTCGACAGCTGCCCTCCCGCTTGCAGCGGCGAAGTTGTAAGCAAAACAAATGTAAATGTTCGGAAACCGCACGGCGGGCTTTTTACCTCGACGCCGATGTCTTTTGTCAAGCAAAATTCTTCCAGCTTGCTTTTTGGATAAACTGGCGTGATTTTCAAAGACTACCAACAGAAAATCAACGACAAAGGAGAATCCGCATAGATGAAAGCAACTGGAATCGTGCGCCGGATCGATGACCTTGGCCGCGTGGTCATACCCAAGGAGATCCGCCGCACCATGCGTATCCGCGAGGGCGACCCGTTGGAGATCTACACGAGCAAGGAGGGCGAGGTCATCTTCAAAAAATACTCGCTCATGGGCGGCGTGGACGAGTTTGCCGCGCAGATCTGTGAAACACTCAACAAGACCACCGGCCTGACCGTCGCTGTGACCGACCGCGACAGTGTCATCGCCGCGGCAGGCAGCGCGCGGCGCGACCTGATTGGCAAGCGCATCAGCGCGGAGCTGGAGCAGATCATGGAGGACCGCGCCATCTACCGCGCGCAGGGCGGCGAGCGCAGCGTCTACGTCACCGACACGCTCGACCGCTGCTGTGCTGCCATCGCCGCGCCCATCATTTCCGAGGGCGACGCGCTGGGGCTGGTCCTGTTTGTGGAGAATGAAGGCGAAAATCACGTCGGCGAGACGGAATACAAGCTCGCGCAGACCATCGCCTCCTTCCTCGGCAGGCACATGGAGAGCTGAAAAAGGGAGGCGTTACGCTTTGCGTAACGCCTCCCTTTTTTGTTCCTCAGTCGTTGACGACCCTGATCTGGCACATCTTCATGGTCTCGAGCGCGTGGCGGTGGCTCTCCGGTGTGACGCCGGCGCAGCATCTCGCATCCACGGTGATGGGCGCTTCGGGCATCGCCGCCTTGAAGAGCAGCGCATTGGACACCACGCAGATGTCGGTGCAGAGGCCGACCAGCTCAAGCTCCAGCGCTTCCTGCGCACGCTCGGTCATGAGGATCGCGGCGAGCTTGTTGGAGCCGAAGGTGGGCTTGTCGATGACCGTCGCTTTCTCCGCGGCCCTTGCGATCTCGTCGTTGAGCTGCCAGCCGTGGGTGCCCTCGATGCAGTGCTCAACGGGGAGATTGCGCCCCTCCTGCGTGTCGAGATAGTTTTCATAGTGTGTGTCGCGCGTGAGATAGATGTTCCACGGGTCGTATTCCTTCATCTTTTCCACGACCTTCGGCACGATCTGCCGCGCCTCCTTCGTGCCGAGCGAGCCGTCGATGAAGTCGTTCTGCATATCGATGACAACGAGAATTTTACGCATGGCGATACCCTCCTGTATATCGGGGCGCGCGCCCCGATATTTTCTTTGATACGGTTCTCCTTACTGCTTCGCGCCGGCGAGCATATCAATGCCCATCGTATAGCTCTCGAAGCCGTGGCCGCGGATCTGCGCGATGCAGACCGGCGCAGTGACGGAAAGGTGGCGGAACTCCTCGTCGCGCTTTTGAATGTCGGAGATATGTACCTCCACCACCGGGATCGTGATGCCCTTGATGGCGTCGCGGATGGCATAGCTGTAATGCGCGTAAGCGCCGGGATTGATGACGATGCCGTCGAAGGTGCCGTCCGCCTCCTGAATGGCGTCGATGATCGCGCCCTCGTGGTTGGACTGGAAACACTCGACTGCGATGCCGCGGCTCTGCGCGTGGGCGTAGATGCGGGCACAGAGCGCCGCGTAGTCCTCGCGGCCGTAGATGTCCGGCTCGCGCTTGCCGAGAAGGTTCATGTTCGCACCGTTAATGACCAGAATTTTCATGGCGTTCCCTCCGCTTATCCGTTTATCTGTTCTGCTCCGCAAGAAAGGCGCGGTACTCCACGCTCTTGCGGTAGTAAAGCTCGCTGTTTTCCAGGCACGAGGCTCTCTGCTTGTCGCTCAGCGGCTTGGCGACCACGGCGGGGCTGCCGACGATCAGGCTGCCCGCGGGCGCGTCCATCTTGCCGGTCACGACCGCGCCGGCGGCGATGATGCAGTCGTCGCCGATCCTCGCGCCGTCGAGCACGATGGCCCCCATGCCGACGATCACGCGGTCGCCGACCGTCGCACCGTGGACGATGGCTCCGTGGCCGACGGACACATTGTCGCCGAGCGTGCAGAGATTGTGGATCACCGCGCAGTCCTGAATGTTGCAGCGCCTGCCGATCCTGATGGGCTGAAGCTCCGCGCGGCAGACGCTGTTGAACCAGAATGCCGTGCCCTCGCCGATCTCCATGTCGCCGCAGACCACCGCGCCGGGCATGACGAGCACCCTTTCATCTGTTTCGATGGGCTTGAAATTCATCGTGTTCTCCTCCGTTTTTTTCTGTATCTGTACCCCTCACAGGGCGAAATTCCCGTTGCGGAACACCGGCAGCTCGCGGCCGTCGTGCGTCGTTCCGGTGATGGAGAGGTCGGCGGTGCCGACCATGAAATCAACGTGCGTGAGCGAATGGTTCAGCCCGTGGGCGTCCAGCTCTTCGCGCGTCATCCGCTCGCCGCCCGCGATGCACTCAGGGTACGCCTCGCCGAAGGCGAGGTGGCAGGAGACGTTCTCGTCGTAGAGCGTGTTGTAGAACAGCAGGCCGCTTTGGCGAATCGGGCTGTCGTAGGGCACGAGCGCGACCTCGCCGAAATAGCGCGCGCCGTCGTCCACCGAAATGGCGGCGTTGAGCACGTCCTCGCCGCGCGAGGCCCGCGCCTCGACGATGCGCCCGTCCCTGACGGTGAAGCGGATGTCCTCGATGATGCTGCCGTTGTTCACCAGCGGCAGCGCGGCACAGACCGTACCGTTCACGCCGGTTTTGAGCGGCGCGGTGAAGATCTCCTCCGTTGGCAGATTGGCGACGAAGCCGACGCCCGCGGGCGTTTCGGAGTTGCCCGCCGCCCAGAGATGATCCTCCGGCAGCTCGATGGTGAGGTCGGTGCCGAGGGCGTTGGTGTAGTGCAGACTCTTGAAGTGCAGCGCGTTGAGCTTTTCTCTGCGCGCGGTCAGCAGCGCGATATGCTCGTGCCAGCGCTCCGCCGCCCTCCCGTCGCCGGTAACGCGAACGGTGGCGAAAATCGCGTCCCAAAGGGCATCTACCGCCGCCTGCTCTTCGAGCGTGGGGAACACCTTCCGCGCCCACGCGGCAATGGGCGCGCCTACGACGCACCACGGAAAGCCGTTGGCCATCTGCAAGCGGTCGAAGGTCTCTCGCTCGACGGATGAGGTCCGCTGCGCGGCAACGAGCCGCTCGGGAGGCACGCCGAGCAGCGTCTCGGGATCCTCTGCGTCGATGCGGAGGTAGGCCGCGCCCTCGTTGGCGTAATCGGTAAAGAACGCCTTGCGCCACGCGCGCGGCGTTTCAAAGGCCGCGTCCCGCGCGCGCAGGAATTTTTCGCGTGTGATGAAGTCGTCGGTCCAGTTCAGCACGACCTCGCCCGCGCCGAGGTCGTAGGCCGCCGACGCGCAGAGCCGCGCGAATGGCGCGCACTCCACGGGAGACGAAAGAATGAGCGTCTGCCCTTTTTGCAGGTTCAGGCCGACGGAAACGATCAGATGCGCGTATTCACGCAGCTTTTCTTCCACAAAGATCCCTCCTCGGAAAATAGATAATGCCGGTCGCACAGATATAGCATACCACGCTCCGCCGCGCTTGAAAAGGGGAAATTCGGCAGCGGGGCCGGAAAGGTCATATCCCCAGCAGGAGCGAGGCGAAACTGAAGTAAATGATGAGCGAGATGGCGTCCACAATGGTCGAAATGAAGGGCGAGGCCATCACCGCGGGGTCAAGCCCCGCTTTTTCCGCAAGGATCGGCAGCGTGCAGCCGACGAGCTTTGCGAAAAACACCACGAACACCAGCGTCAGGCACACGACGAGCGCCACGCTGACCGTGACCGCCGCGTTGTGCAGCAGAAGTCGGTCAACGAGCAGCATTTTTACAAAATTCGCGCCGCCGAGGCACACGCCGCACAGCAGCGCCACGCGCAGCTCCTTCCAGACGACGCGGCCGAGGTCGGAAAATTCCACCTCACCGAGAGAAAGGGCGCGGATCACGGCAACGCTCGCCTGTGTGCCGCTGTTGCCGCCCGTGCCGGTAAGCATGGGGATAAAGGCGTTGAGCACGATGCAGGCGGCCAGCGCCGTTTCGTAATGGTTGAGGATAATGCCGGTAAAGGTAGCCGAAAGCATGAGGACGAGCAGCCACGGGATACGTGCCTTCCATGTTTCCAGCACGCCGGTTTTGAGGTAGGGCTTGTCCGAGGGCAGCATGGCCGCCATCTTTTCAAAGTCCTCGGTGGCCTCGGCCTCCATGACGTCGATGGCGTCGTCAACGGTGATGATGCCGACGAGCCGATTCTCCTTATCGACGACCGGCAGGGCGATGAAGTCGTACTTCGAGAAGGTCTGCGCCACGTCCTCCTTATCCTCCAGCGTCCCGACGGAGATGACGTTGGGGTCCATAATGTCCTCGATGATGTCGTCCTCGTCGGAGAGCAGGACGGTACGCAGGGACACGACGCCGAGCAGCTTGCGCGCGGGATCGACAACGTAGCAGACGTTGATGGTTTCCTTGTCCGTGCCGGTGCGGCGGATGCGCTTCAAGGCGTCCTCCACCGTCATGTCGCGCTTGAGATCCACGAACTCGGTCGTCATCAGCGAGCCGGCGGAGTCCTCGGGGTATTTCAAAATTTCGTTGATGCTCTTGCGGGTGTCAGGATCGGCGTGCTTCAAAATGCGCTTGACCACGCCCGCGGGCATCTCCTCAACGATGTCAACGGCGTCGTCGAGGTACAGCTCGTCGAGCACCTCCTTGAGCTCGGTGTTGGAAAAGCCGTTGATGAGCATCTCCTGACTGTCGGGTTGCAGCTCGACGAACAGCTCCGCCGCCGGCTCCTTGGGAAGCAGGCGGAACAGCAGAGGCAGCATCTCCTCGGGCAGGTCGTCGAAGAGGTCTGCAATATCCGCCGGCTCCAGCTCTACGAGCAGGTCGCGCAGCGCCTTGTACTGCTTTCGGCGGGTCATCTCCTCTATTTTCTCCAGCAGCTCGTCGCGGCGTTCTTCAAAGTCGATCATACGCTGTTCCTCCTTTCTCCAAAGCTGGCGGCACGGGTACAGGGATAAAAAAAGCCCGCAGGCCTTTCCTCCGGTGCTAAGGCTGCGGGAGCGGCGGCGACTGTCACCGCGCTTTGCGATCTTCCCTACCGTTCAAGCTTTAGCATCATCAGGCGGTGAAACTGCGTTAGATGGCACCTTGGTTTCGATGCCAACTGTTCAAACCCTCGCATCGTGTCTCCACGACTCTGCGGCAGCAGTCCATATCCTGATGGTAGCCTTACCTACCGGACAGACGTTTATTAACTTAATTATAGTATGCGTTTTTCCTCTCTTTGTCAAGCGTTTTCCCGATTTTTCCGTTCCGCCCGCGCGGACGGAACACGGGCGAAAATCTTTCTCTTTTCTTTTTGTATCTGCTGTGCTATAGTATTGATGGTTTTGTCGGTCTTAACGAAAAATTAACAGAGTGGAGGTGGGCGCGTCTTGCTCGACCGCATACTGCACAACCGTTTTTTTCGCGGCACGGCGCTGCTCGTGCGCCGCTACTTCGACCACCGCGTGGCCCGCGACAGCGCAGCGCTGACCTACTATCTGCTTTTCGCCATCTTCCCGCTGCTCATCTTTCTGAGCAACCTCGTCGGCTTCTTTGCCGTGGACATTGAGGGCTTCCTGCGTCAGCTCGGCACCATCATCCCCGCCGAGGTGCTGGATCTGCTGATCCAATATCTGCGCTACGTTTCGCGCGTGTCGAGCCGGACGCTGATGACCTTCAGTCTCATTTTTTCCGTCTGGTTTCCGATGCGCGCAGCCAACGCGCTGCTGCTCTCGGTGCGCAAGGCCTACGGCATGGGGCGGCCTACGCAGTTTCTCCGCCATCAGGCCAAGGTGTTCCTCTACACCATCTGTCTCATCCTCACGATCTTTCTCTCACTGGTGCTCGTGACGGTGGGACACAGCGTATTGGACTTCTGCGCCGGCCACTTTGATTTCGGCACCATTCTGACCGACCGCTTCATTGAGCTGTGGTCGTCGCTGCGCTTCGTGTTCCTCAGCTGCATCGTCTTTCTCGCGCTCGCCGCGCTTTATGGCCTCGCGCAGGAAACGCGGAGCGTCCACTATATCTGGCCCGGGGTGCTGTTTTCGCTCGCGGCCTGGCTGGCTCTCTCGCTGTTCTTCTCGATCTACGTGGAGAATGCGGCGAACTATTCCGTGATCTACGGCTCCATCGGCGCCATCATCGTACTGCTGCTGTGGCTGTATCTCTCGGCAACCATGATGATCATGGGGGCCGAGTTCAACAGTGTTTTGATGGAGCTGAAGGCCCCGCACGGCTGATCCGCGCGGATACCAACGATACTATGTGCTGCGCCATGCGCGGCAGAACGGAGATCAATACATGAAGATCATCATTGTCGGATTGGGAAAGGTCGGCTACGCCATCGCCCAGCAGATGGTCGGCGAGGAGCACGACCTGATTCTGGTGGACGAGAGCGCCGCCGTGATCGAGCACGCCGACGCGACGCTCGACGCCATGTGCGTCGAGGGCAACGGCGCAGGCGCGAGCGTACTGCTGCGCGCGGGCGTGCGCGACGCCGATCTGGTCATCGCCGCCACGGCGGACGACGAGGTAAACCTCGTCTGTACCCTGATGGCGAAAAAGCTGGGCGCCAAGCACACGGTCGCCCGTGTGCGCAATCCCGAGTACTTCCGCGACGCGCCGATCCTGCGCCGCGAGATTGGGCTGGACATGATCATCAACCCCGAATACGCCTCCGCGCAGGAGATCGCGCGCATTCTGCGCGTGCCCGCCGCGTTCAGTGTAGAGAGCTTCGCCCGCGGCACGGTGGAGCTGATCGGCTTTCAGATTACCGAGCAGGACGGCATGGCCGGCAAGAGCCTGATCGAATACAACAGGCTCCATCCCAACGCGCTGCTGCTATGCGCGGCCAGGCGCGGCGGCGAGGTGATCGTGCCGAACGGCCATTTCGTGCCGCAGTGCGGCGACCGCGTTTACGCCATCGGCACACCGACCGAAACCGTCCGTGTGCTGCGCAGCATGGGGCGCGACACTTCGCCCCTCCGCCGACTGAGCGTGATCGGCGGCGGGCGCATCGCTCTGTATCTCGCATGGGCGCTCGACGGCATGGGAATGCACATCACCATCGTCGAGCAGAGCGAGGAGAAGTGCATGGCGCTTGCCGAGAAGCTGCCGAAGGCCACCGTCCTCCACGGCGACGGCACCGACCACGATCTGCTTGAATCCGAGGGCATTTTCGACGCCGACGCCTTCGTTTCCCTCACGGGGCGCGACGAGGAAAATCTGCTCATGGCGCTCACCGCGAAGGAGGCCGGCGTTGCCAAGGTGCTGCCGAAGATGTCGCGCCCGAACTACACGGCGCTGGTACACGATCTCGGCATCGACACCGTGATCTCCCCCAAGGATGTGACGGCCAGTCAGATCTCCAGCTACGTCCGCGGGCTCGCGAACTCGCAGGGCAGCGCCGTGGAGAGCCTGCACAAGATCCTCGGAGGCGCGATGGAGGCTGTGGAATTTACCGCCGGAAGCGCCACGCACTTTCTCAACACGCCCCTCAAGGATCTGGCTTTCAAGCCGGGTCTGCTGGTTGCGGCCATCGTCCACGGCGGCAAGCTCGTTATCCCCGGCGGCCAGTCCATCATTTCCGAGGGGGATCGCGTGATCGTGGTCGCCAAGTCCCTTTTTCTCAAGGATCTCAACGACATTTTGGAACACTAAAGAGGCCATGTCATGAACAAACGGCTCATTCTGAAAATTCTCGGCATCATCTTGGGCATCGAGGGCATTTTTCTTCTGATCCCTTTCGCCGTCGCGCTCGTCTGCCGGGAAAACACCGCCGCCTTCGGCGTCACGGCTCTGCTCTGTCTGGCGGCCGGTCTGCCGCTGGGCCGGATGCACACGGTCAGGACACGCCTTCAGACCCGCGACGGCTATATGGCCGTCGCGCTCTCATGGCTCGTGATGGCCGTTTTCGGCGCGCTGCCCTATTCCCTCAGCCGTGCGGTGCCGACCTACGTGGACGCGCTGTTCGAGACCGTTTCCGGCTTCACCACCACCGGCTCGTCCGTTTTTGCTACGGTCGAAACGCTGCCGCACAGCATCCTCCTTTGGCGCTCGCTGACACAGTGGCTCGGCGGCATGGGCGTTCTGGTGATGGTGCTGGCGCTGCTGCCGAAGCTCTCCGAGGGCAGTGTGAACCTCATGCGCGCGGAGTCCCCCGGCCCCATCAGCACCAAGCTCCTGCCCCGCACGGCGGATACGGCGCAGATGCTTTACATCATCTATATCGCCCTCACCGCCGCGCAGACGCTTCTTCTGCGCATCGTGGGACTTCCGTGGTTCGACGCGGTGAACATCGCGCTCACGACCATCTCGACCGGCGGCTTTGCCGTTCACGACGCGAGCATCGCCTTTTACGGCAGCAGCGCGGTCAACTGGATCGTCATTCTCTTCATGTTCATCTCATCTGTGAATTTTTCGCTGCTCTATATGCTTTTCACGCGCCGCGTAAGGGAGGCGCTGCGCAGCGAGGAGCTGCGGACCTACACCGGCATCGCGCTCGGCGCGGCGGGACTGATCGCCCTCGACCTCGTTCTCTGCACAGGGCTGGACGTGTATCACGCCGTCGAGCAGGCGGCGTTTCAGGTCACGACCATCATCTCCACCACCGGCTTTTTCACGACGGACTATGACCTTTGGCCGCAGTTCTGCCGCAGCATTCTGCTGCTGGTCATGTTCATCGGCGGCTGCGCCGGCTCGACCGCCGGCGGCATGAAAGTCTCGCGCATCGCCGTGCTCTTCAAGGTTCTCCGGCGCGAGCTGCGGCGCATCCTGCACACGCGCGAGGTGCGCCCCATCACGCTCGACGGCCAGCGTGTGGAGGAGAGTACGATCTCTGCCGTGTCCGCGTTCTTCTTCGCCTACGTCGTCATCCTGTTTTTGTGTACGGTCGTCGTGTCGCTCGACGACGTGAACCTGACGACCTCGCTGAGCGCGGCGATCACAAGCATCAGCAACGTCGGCCCCGCGCTCTCGCTGGCGGGTCCTACAAAGAACTTCGCCTTTTTTTCCCCGCTCTCCAAGCTCGCGCTCTCGTTTACGATGCTCCTTGGACGACTGGAGATCATGCCCCTGCTCGTGCTTTTCCTGCCGTCTGTGTGGCGGAAGAAATAATCGCCGCCTCTCTCTTGTGCAAAATTGAGAGAAACGCCGAGAAAAAGTGACAAATTTGTGAATTTTTTTCAAGAGCCGCCCTTGCAAAGGGCGGCTCTTTGCGGTAAGATAGATGAGCCGCTGTCACAGCGGCGGCACAGTTTATCAACAAATGAGGTGTTCAGAAAGCATGAAACGCGAATCCTTCGGCTCCCGTCTGGGTTTCCTGCTGGTGAGCGCGGGCTGCGCCATCGGCATCGGCAACGTGTGGCGATTTCCCTACATCGCCGGTAAGAATGGCGGCGGCTATTTCGTTCTCTTTTACCTGCTCTGCCTGCTGGTGATGGGCATACCGGTTCTGACGATGGAGCTGGCGGTCGGCCGCGCGAGCCGCAAGAGCGCGGTGCTCGCCTATAAGGAGCTGGAAAAGCCGGGTCAGAAGTGGCACATCCACGGCTGGTTCTGCCTGATCGGCAGCTATCTGCTGATGATGTACTACACCACCGTTTCCGGCTGGATGGTGAGCTATTTTGGCAAGTTTCTCTCCGGCACGTTCCACGCAGGCATGAGCGAGGAGACCATCAGCGGCACCTTCGGCGCGATGCTCTCCTCCCCCGGCGAGATGGCACTTTGGACCGAGGTCGTGGTCTTTGCGGGCTTTCTCGTCTGCTCCTTCGGTCTGCAAAAGGGGCTTGAGCGCGTCTCCAAGGTCATGATGCTCGCGCTGCTTGCGCTCATCCTCGTGCTGGCAGTCCACAGCCTGATGCTCGACGGCGCGGCGGAGGGCATGAAGTTCTATCTCGTCCCCTCGATGGACTCCATCCGTGAAAACGGTCTCGGCAGTCTCATCACCGACGCGATGAATCAGTCCTTCTTCACGCTCTCGCTCGGCATCGCCGCGATGGAGATCTTCGGCAGCTACATGAGCGACGATCACTCGCTCCCCGGTGAGGCGGCGCGCATCTGCGTGCTCGATACCTTTGTGGCGCTGATGGCCGGCGTCATCATCTTCCCCGCCTGCTTCACCTACGGCGTGGAGCCTGGCTACGGCCCCTCCCTCATCTTCCAGACGCTGCCCCCCATCTTCATCAACATGACCGGCGGGCGCTTCTGGGGCGCGATGTTCTTCCTCTTCATGATCTTTGCGAGCTTCTCGACCGTACTGGCGGTGTTTGAAAACATTCTCGCCATCTGCATGGATACCTTCGGCGTCAGCCGCAAAAAGGCCGTGTTCATCAACGGTGTGCTCATCGCGCTGCTGAGTCTGCCCTGCGTGTTCGGCTACAACCTTTGGAGCGATTTCCGCCCCATTCTTGGCAAGGACGTGCTCGACAGCGAGGATTTCCTCGTGAGCAACCTTCTCCTCCCCATCGGTTCGGTCGCCTACCTGCTCTTCTGCGTGACGAAGTGGGGCTGGGGCTTCGACAAGTATTTAGCTGAGGCGAACAAGGGCGACGGCCTCAAGCTCTCCCCCAAGCTCAAGCCCTATTTCCAGTGGGTGCTGCCTCTCCTC
>CAVKBJ010000067.1:0-2010 GCA_963654505.1 Lachnospiraceae bacterium | reverse complement strand
TGTGGCCGAGGGCGATGCGTTTGCGTTGAAGCTCCTGCAGCCGCTTACGGTCGATGTGGATGCCGCCAACCGTCGGCATAGCGGGAGCGTTGTCACGGAAGATATTACCCATGTGGTAGAGCAGCCGTGTGGCCGCGAGCGGGACGGAGGGAAGGCCCTGCTCACCGCGCTCCATGCGCTCTGCAAAAAATTCCGCGTAGGCATGACCGTTATCACGCGCCGCCGTAAACCATTCGTAGGCGGCGTCCGCGTCATGCGGAACGCCCTCGCCCATGAGATAGAGTTTGCCTAAGAGATACTGTGCGTAGGCGCTGCCATCGCCCGAGACTTAATGCAGAGGGGACACCGTCGCGGTGTCCCCTCTTGGACGTTTATTCAGTCAGCCAGTCCAGTAGCTCCGCGCCGCTGTCCAGCCATGCTTTCTGCGGCACGCTGAAATGGTCGGTGTCAGTGAAAACGGTGATACGGGCGTCCGCGTTCTGCCGCGTGAGCGCCGCGACGAGCTGCTTACTGCTCTCCGGCTTCACGATCACGTCGTCCTCCCCAACAAAGGCCCAGACGGGCGTCGCCTTGAGCGCGGCAAGCGCTGACGTCGTGGTCTGGACGCTGCCGCTCATGGGCGCGATGCGGGAGAACAGAGCGGGATACGCCAGCGCGAGATCCCACGTGCCCGTGCCGCCCATGCTGTGCCCGGTCAGGCTGATACGGCCGCGGTCGATGCCGTTTTCATCAACGACCTGCCCGATAAGCTGCGCCACGGCGTCGGCGGCGTTTTTCCAGCCACGCTGGTCGGCGGGAAGCTGCGGGATCAGCACGTATGCAGGAACTTCGCCCAACAGGCCGTCCGCGAGATACTGCGGGAAACCGTCCGTATCGGTCAGCAGGGAAAGATCGCTGCCCTTGCCGTGCCCGCCGTGCAGGTAGACGATGAGCGGCATACCGTCCCGCGCATTTTTCGGCGTGTAGAGCAGGTAGCCGAGCGTCAGCCCGTCCGCTTGAAAGCTGCCCTCGGTCAAAGTAGGAGCGGTAGAGAAGTATGCGCTGAACCAGCAGGCGATCTCCGCGCGACTCGCGGGCGCGGAGAGGTCGAGCACGCCGAGCGCGTCGGTGAACAGCCCCTGCGCGTTGGCCCACGCGCAGGCCTCCGCCGACCACGCGCCGCCGTTTTGCAGCGCGGCCTTTCCTTCGGAAACGGTCATTCCGCCGTCCGCGTAACGGTAAAATACGGCGGCGAGCTGTTCGCGGGTCACGGCGTCGTCGGGGCCGAAGCGTCCGTCACCATAGCCGCCGATCAGCCCGTTTTCCGCACACCACGCGAGAGCGTCGGCGTACCAGCTCTCCGCCGCGGTATCGGAGAACGCAGCGGAACCGGACGGCGCGGGACAGTCCGCCGCGCGCCACAGCACCGTAACGAGCATGGCGCGGGTGAGCGTTTCCTCCGGCGCAAAGCGTTTGCCGCCGACGCCGTTCATCCAACCGCGCGCGGAGACATCTGCCACCGCGTCGGCGTACCACACGGTCGGAGCGACGTCGGAAAAGGAACTTTCCGCGGCGCTTGCGGGCAGCGTGAGGAGCAGCAGAGCGGCCAGCAAGAGCGGAAACAGTTTGGGTTTCATACGGGGAACTCCTTTCGATTTTTTGTACTGTCGAGAGTATACCACAGCCGCGCGGCTTTTCTCAAGACTTACTTACAGCCGCAGATGCATGGAATGTTTTTGCGTGGGCGGACGGTCATCCGGAATGATCTCCACGCGCTCGCGCGTTGCGATGTACTTGAGATAGCCGCCGGCACTTTTCCCATCTCCGCACTTAATGTACGGACTCTTGACGATCAGCCTTGCCATTCGTCACTCTCCATGTCACGGAGCTTCTGCTCCATCCGAAGCTGACCGTTCGTGCGCTTGACCGCGGCGATGCTCTTTGCTCGCTCCTGCCGCAGAACTTCTTCACTTACGTTGAGGCTTTGCAGTACGATGGACATCGCCATGTCCATCTCCACCGCCTGCTTGT
>CAVKBJ010000066.1:0-5792 GCA_963654505.1 Lachnospiraceae bacterium | reverse complement strand
CAGGTTCAGCAAGGAGGAAATCATCGAATTGTATTACCGCCGATGGGCTGTTGAGCTGGCGTTCCGGACGCTCAAATACTCCATTGGGTTATCCAATCTGCACAGCAGAAAGGACGATTATGTAAGACAGGAGATATGGGCGGCGCTGACGATGCAGAATTTTTGCAGTCGTATCGTCGCACAGGCGGTCATAGAGAAAAAAACACGAAGCACGAATACGCCGTTGATTTCAAGCTGGCTGTTCCGCTGTGCAAGGCGTTCCTATCCGACGCAAATAGCGACGAGATAAATCTGCTGCGGGAAATCGCGCGGAACACCGAACCGATACGGTACGACCGCCATAGTGAGCGCAAGCTGCGCGCTAAGGGTTTCTTCGGCTTTTGCTACCGTGTTGCCGCTTGATTTTGAAAAAAGCAGAAAAATCAAGGAAAATCGGGGCAAAAAGTGCCTGTTGCAAGGATTTGTTGTAACAAGGTAACAAAAGTATATGTAATAAAGATGATACAGGCATAGCAACTTTGCTGCGGCGCGGCACGATAAAATTTTAACACTTTTGTTACGCCTGATTTGGGCAGACGAGTATAAAAAAACGGGCTTTTCGCCCGCTTTTGCTCTTGCCTTTTGCCGATGGTTGTTGTAAAATGTCAATGGAAACATAAATAGCGGCAGAGCATAGCGAGTTCGCACCTCGCTATGCTCCGATGATGAGTGTCTGTACCACTCAACACCACGGTTTATCCGCACCGTACCTCTATTATAATGGCAGACTGTGTTTTTTTCAAGAACAGACTGTTAAAAATGGAGGCATTGTGTTTCGCTTTAATTGAATTTCGGTCAAGCGGTGTTGAGTTTTACGCTCAACACCGCTTTTTATGTTTCCGGCTGGCACCCGCGGACGGGGGCGTTCCCCGTCCCTGCGGGCGGCTGGTCGGAAATATGCGGGCTGGCTTTTTGTTGTTTTGTGTGTTGTGCCGCGGGGAGTGCAGCCCAGAGAGAAAGGAGCGCAGAGGGCGAACGGCACAACGAAAACACAAACAAAAAGGAAGGTTTACAAAATGAAAAAGTTTTTAAGTCTTTCCCTCGCGCTTATTCTCTGCATGGCGCTGTCCATCCCCGCGCTGGCGGCCAACACTGAAACCGTCAACGACTTGATTATCACGGGTTTTTCCCGCAAGGAGACCAAAACCGTCAAATTCTTAGAGTCTGAAGCTATATATGATGCCGATGGTTACTTTATCAGCAGCGAGAAAGTCCCAAAGGATAGGACGATTACCATCTACTATCTCCCCGTGGGAGCAACTATCTCATCTTATAGTCCCGATACTCAACTCAATGAGGTTAACTATAAGCTTGATAGCGATGGCGTCTTTTCTCAACGTGGTATTGCCGTTTATGAAAGTCCCTATACTGTTGAGGAACACGGTTGGGCTGCCGAATCTGAATTGCTCAATGAGCTTAGTGCGGTAGGCTCACCGAACATCTATTACATTGTCGATACCGGCGCTGCTCCTGTTCAGCCTGCCGAGCCGACTACTCCCGCCGAACCCGCGCAGCCGACCGAAACGACTGTCCCCGCTGAGACTGCACAGCCCGCGCAGCCCGCTACCCCCGTTGCCGCTGGCTCTTACACTGTGAAGAAAGGCGATACCTACGGCACCATCGCGCTGAATGATTACGGCACCTATGGCGTGTGGAGCGAACTTTACAAAGCCAACAAGGGCGCGAAGCTGACGGAGGGCGCAACGCTCGTCCTGCCCGAAACGCTGGGTAAGGTTGCCCGCATCAACGCTCCTGCTGCCGCCAGCGGCGAAACCCTCTATACGGTCAAGGCGGGCGATACGCTGGGCGCTATCGCCAAGGCGACCTATGGCGATGTGATGAAGTACAAGGCCATTTTCGAGCGCAACGCCGACCGCCTTGTAAATGCCAACACCATCTATGAGGGACAGGTCATCGTCCTGCCCGCCAAGTAAGCACAACAGGAAACGATAGAAGTAGGTAAAGCTCCCCCGTCCATTTCAGAGGAAATGGACGGGGGAGCTTTTTTGCTGTCAGATTTCCTTATCTTAACAGTGTTGCCCTGTGGTCGGCGCTTTTGTTTTATTTTCCCTTCGTTTTGTCGAAATAGTAGTGTGCAAAGTTCTTGTACTGCGCGGCGTAGTAGCGCGCCAGCCGGTACACGCGCGCGGGCGCGAGGTCGCCGCGGCACCAGAGAGTGTGTAGCGCCTTGTACTGCTTCATCTCCTCACGCAGGGCGGGGGAGGTGACGTACTTCGTCAGAATGCCGCGCGGAACATTCGACCACAGTGCGGTCGTTTCGTTGTAGATACATTTTCCACGTTGGCTGTAGACCACGTCCTCCGTGAGCAGCTTCATCATGTTGATGCCCGCCGCGCGGCAGAAAAAGCTCGAGCGCCCCAGCCGCGGGTTGATCTCAAAGAGCACGTAGCGTCCCGTGCGGCTGTCGTACTTCATGTCGATGTTGGAGAAGCCGATGTAGCCGATGGCCTGCAAAAACCGCTGCATTTTGTCGTAGAGCAGCGTGTCGCCGCGCGAGAGGATGGCGGCGTAGTTGCCGACGCTCTTGGGATCGTAATATTCCAGCACCGGCTGGCCGAGACACATCGCGCGCACCTGCGCGTCCGTGTCGGAGTAGCTGTTGAGCACACGCATGGCGTCGTCCCCGCCGGGAATGAACTCCTGCAAGATGAGCTTGCCGCGGTAGCCAGAGCCGTTCATGCTGCGCACCATCGTGAGGTATTCCTCCTTCGTGTCGAAGAAGAATACCTTTTTCTGCCCCTCGAAGTGACAGCGGAGATAGTCGAGCGCGTTGGAGTTTTCGGGCTTTACCACGATAGGGAAGTCGAACGGCAGACGCCCGGCGACGCTCTCGCGCTCGCCGGGGGCGGCGACGACGGTCTTGGGATAGTCCATGCCGTACTGCTCACAGAGCGCGTAGAACTTATCCTTGGTGTCGAAAGCCTCAAGCAGAGCCTCGGAGATGAAGCGGTTTGCGATCAGCCCCTCGAAGTGATCGTAGTGACGGCAGAGCAGGCCGGTATAATAATCCGAGCAGGGAATGACAAGCAGCTTTTCATAGCCCTCGGCGCACTCCCGCAGCACGCCGAGCAGCGCGTCGGGGAAGACCTCCTCGCGCTCGAAGCCCGCGATGATGCGGCAGGTAAAAAGCCGCGAGTGCCGCGTGGGAACGAGCTGCGCGGTGCACACGAGCAGTGGCGTGACCTCGGGGTATGCCTCGCGGAACAGCCGCGCGGTGCCGTAGGCGTTCTCGTCGCTGCCGAGGATAATGGGCAGAAAGTCCTTCTTTTTCATGCCTTCGCTTCCTTTTCGTCGTATTCGGCCAGATATTTGAGCGTCAGCTCCACGTCGCTCGGATAGGGCACGAACTCCCGCCCGCGCTTCATCGTCGTTTCCTCGCCCTTGCCGGTGAGCAGAATGACGCGCGGCTCCGTGTGCTCCAGTATGGCGCGGCGGATGCATTTCGCGCGGTCCTCGCAGACGAGGTGCGGGCACTTGACGTGCTTTTCAATGTCCGTGGCGATCTGCGCGAACGGTTCCTCGCCGGAGTCCTCCTCCGTGATGTAGACGAACGCGCAGTTTTCCCCGCTCAGCTCGCCGAGATCACGCCGACGCTGGAGCGCGTGCGAGCCGGGACAGCCGAAAACGGAGATCATCTCCTTGTCGGGGTATTCCACCCGCGTCGAGCGGTAGAGCGCGTCGAAGCTCATGCGGTTGTGCGCGTAATCGACGATGACAGTCACTCGACCGTCGCGGCTCTCGTAGACCTGCATACGGCCGTTTGCCCGCGCCTTCCGCAGACCGGAACGGACGAACTCCTCGGGAATGTCCAGCGCCATCGAGACAGCCATCGCCGCGAGCGCGTTGGATACGTTAAACAGGCCGGGCATCGTGATGGAAAATTCGCCGTTGTACTTCGGCGAACGCGCGGTGAAATACAGCCCGTCGGCGCGCTTTTCGACCCTTTCACAGAAAACGGTGTCACCCTTGTGGCTACCGAAAGTGATAAGCTTGCAGCCGCTCCCCTTCGCGTGAGCGACCGTCTCCGAGGCGTGGCCGGCGTCGGTGTTGACGCAGGCGGTGCGGCAGCTCTCGAAGATCTTCAGCTTCGAGGCGTAGTAATCCACGAAATCCGAGTGCTCGATGGGGCTGATGTGGTCGGTGCCAATGTTGAGGAACACGCCCACGTCAAAGTTCATGCCGCGCACGCGCCCGACCTTGAGCGCCTGCGACGAGACCTCCATCACCAGATGAGAAATGCCGCTCTCATAGGCGTTTTCAAAGTGCTGATACAGCTCCAGCACCTCGGGCGTCGTGATGTGCGACTCCTCGGTGGTCACACCGTCGTAGTTGTCGATGGAGGAAAGAATGGCGCAAGCGGGCTTTCCCTCGCTCGCGAGATAGTCGTTCAGGATCGAGCGGACGTAGTAGGCGGTCGTGCTCTTGCCCTTGGTGCCGGTGATGCCGACGCTCGTGAGCCGGTCGGTCACATTATTATAAAAGAGACGACCGAGCACGACCATCGCATGGCGGACGTCGCTCACAAGCAGATGCGGAGCAGGTGTTTCATGCTCACGTTCGGCGACGTAGGCGGCTGCGCCGTGCGCGAGCGCGTCGGCCAGATATTTTTCCGCAAAGTGCGCGCCCTTGCAGAGAAACAGAGACGTGCCGTGCAGCGTGCGCGTGTCATAGCTCAGACAGTCGATGATGGTGTCCTCCAGCGCGGGCGTCAGCGTGTCTGCAGTCAATAGACCGGTGTGCGCGAGCGCGTCGGCGTATTCCTTTAAGGTGTGTTTGGTGTTCATCCTTTCGCTCCTTTGACAGTCGATGGCTTAGCGGCTTTCATAGTAAATACATAGTATAGCACGCGCTCCGTCCCCTGACAAGAAAAAAACGCTGGAAGACATTGCATTTGCATTTTGCCCCCACGCAGGCTATGATAGACCTGTCCTTGATCAAGACGAAACCGCAAAAAGGAGGCCAACATACCATGAATTGTACCGCTCTGCTTGCGCTGCTGTGCCAGCTGTTCGGCGTCGGCTGCGAGGGCTGAACCGTAATGACGCGGCGGGGGTGCGGGAGATCGTGCCCCCGCCGTTTTCAGCTTTGTAACAAAAAATTCAAGAAAAAGTAAAAAAGGTGTTGACAAGTAGGCGTGTGTGTGGTAATCTATCAACTGTTCCGCGGTTGGAGCGTGTACCTTGTAAATTAAACAACGAAGAACTTGACAAGCACCAGAAATAAGACGTCTGAAAAGATGTCAGCTTGCTTCCGAGCCGGTTTAGTCAATTACGGCTGGGGGAGTAAGGATAAAAAGTTTTAAGCTATGACAAATAGCTCGATAAAGGTTTGAAGAGCTTCGGCTCTTGAGATACCATTTTATTGAGAGTTTGATCCTGGCTCAGGACGAACGCTGGCGGCGTGCTTAACACATGCAAGTCGAACGAGAATCTGTGGATGGAGTTTTCGGACAACTGAAGCAGAGGACAGTGGCGGACGGGTGAGTAACGCGTGAGGAACCTGCCCTTCAGAGGGGGACAACAGCTGGAAACGGCTGCTAATACCGCATGATATGTAGAAGTCGCATGGCTTTTACATCAAAGATTTATCGCTGAAGGATGGCCTCGCGTCTGATTAGATAGTTGGTGGGGTAACGGCCCACCAAGTCGACGATCAGTAGCCGGACTGAGAGGTTGACCGGCCACATTGGGACTGAGATACGGCCCAGACTCCTACGGGAGGCAGCAGTGGGG
>CAVKBJ010000065.1:0-18783 GCA_963654505.1 Lachnospiraceae bacterium | reverse complement strand
TTTGGGAGCTGCGCGACGGCAACTGCATCGAAACGGTGCTCATGAGCTATCACCACGGCAATACCGTCTGCATCTCCTCGCAGGTCGGCTGCCGAATGGGCTGCAAATTCTGCGCGTCCACAATAGCTGGCAAGGTAAGAGACTTAACAGCATCGGAGATGCTTGATCAGGTGCTCTTTACGAAGCTCGACTCCGGCAGAGAGATCTCCAACATCGTCCTCATGGGCATCGGCGAGCCGCTGGATAACCGCGAAAACGTACTGCGCTTTTTGCAGCTCGTCAACCATCCCGAGGGCCTGAACATCGGGATGCGGCACATCTCACTTTCCACCTGCGGCGTTGTGCCGGGCATCGACGCGCTTGCGGAGGAGAATTTGCAGCTCACACTCTCCGTTTCGCTCCACGCGCCGGACAGCGCGACGCGCAGCCGTATCATGCCGGTGAACAACGCCTACGACGTGGAGGAACTGTTTGCCGCCTGCCACCGCTATTTTCAAAAGACCGGCCGCCGCATTTCGTTTGAGTACGCAATGATCGACGGCGTGAACGACCACGATTGGCAGGCCGACCTGCTCGCCGAGCGCATTCACGGAATGCCGGGGCACGTCAACCTCATTCCGCTCAACGACGTGGTCGAGAGCGAATTCAAGCCAAGCCGCCGCATTGCGGCGTTTCAGAAGCGATTGGAGTCTCACGGCCTGACGTCGACGGTGCGCCGCAGTCTCGGCGGGGATATTGACGCCTCCTGCGGCCAGCTGCGCCGCAAGGAGATGGAGGCAAAGGAGAGAGGACAATGAAGGCCTGCGGCATCACCGACGTTGGATTGCAGCGTCACGAAAATCAGGATACCTTTGCCGTGGAGCGCGGCGCGGCGGACAGCCAGCTTATCGCGGTCGTGTGCGACGGTATGGGCGGGGAGAACTGCGGACAGGTCGCCAGCAGTCTTGCTGTCCATGCCTTTCTCAATGAGCTGCACACGGCCCTGCGCACGGACATGACAACGGAGCAGCTGCGTGAGGCCGTGTCCTTCTGTGTCTCGAAGGCAAATGCCGCCGTCCACGACTATGCGCGTGACCACTTGGAGTGCCACGGTATGGGGACGACGCTCGTTTCCGCCGTGACAAGCGGAAATGCCGCAGTTATCTGCAACGTCGGCGACAGCCGCGCCTACCACATCAGCGAGGAGCGGATCGAGCGCATCACGCGCGACCATTCAGTCGTCGAGGGTCTGATCGAAAGCGGAAACATCACCGCCGAGCAGGCGCGCACGCATCCCAACCGCAACCTCATCACCCGCGCGCTCGGTCCCGAGGAGCATATCGAATGCGACGTGTACGACGTAACACTCGGTGTGGACGAGTATCTGCTGCTCTGTTCGGACGGACTGGTTGTCACCGCGACGGACGAGGAAATGCGCGAGGCAGTCGCACAGGGCGGCACGCCGGCGGAAAGCCTCGAGCGCCTGCTCGCGCTCTCAAAGCAGCGCGGCGCGCCGGACAACGTCACCGCGGTACTGCTCTACAATGAAGAAGGAAAGGAGGGCGCATGATGGATCAGATGATCGGCAGAATGCTGGATAACCGCTACGAGCTGCTTGAGCTGATCGGCAGCGGCGGCATGGCGATGGTCTATAAGGCCAAGTGCCACCGGCTCAACCGTCTTGTCGCGGTCAAGGTACTCAAAAGCGATTTTGCCAGCGACGCAGACTTCCGCCGTCGCTTCTACGACGAATCGCAGGCCATCGCAATGCTCTCCCATCCGAATATCGTTTCGGTCTACGACGTGTCGCGCTCCTCACCGGAGTACATCGTCATGGAGCTCATCGACGGCATCACGCTCAAGCAGTATATGGAGCGGCGCGGCCGCCTGAACTGGCGCGAGTCGCTGCACTTCATCACGCAGATCATGAAGGGACTGAGCCACGCGCATTCGCGCGGCATCGTCCACCGCGACATCAAGCCGCAGAACATTATGGTGCTGCGCGACGGCAGCGTCAAGGTCACGGACTTCGGCATCGCCTGCCTTTCAAACTCTGCCAACACCATGACGCAGGAAGCCCTCGGCTCCGTCCATTATATTTCGCCCGAGCAGGCGAAGGGCAACCGCCCCGACGCGCGCTCGGACATCTACTCCGCCGGCGTGGTGCTCTACGAGATGCTCACGGGCCGACTGCCCTTTGAGGGCGACAGCGCCGTATCTGTCGCCATCCAGCATTTGAGCAGCGTGCCGCTCTCCCCGCGCGAGATCGACCCCGATGTGCCGGAGACGCTGGAGAAGATCTGCATGAAAGCGATGGCCTCCGACATCGACCGCCGCTATCCGACGGCGGACGCCATGCTCGCCGATCTTGAGGAGTTCCGCAAAAATCCCGATGTGGATCTCGACTTCACCATCGAGGATCTGCGCCGTCCCGATACTGACGAGCCGACGCAGTATATCCCCGCCATGCAGGCAGTCTCCCAGAAGCGCGAGGAGGAGAACGCGGAGGAGCCGGCTGACGAGAAAAAGACGCAGAAAATGCTCCTGCTGGCCGGCGGCATCGCGCTGACCGCGGTGATCGTGTTCGCACTTTGGAACGTCATCATGGGTAGCTTCAAAAAGGAACCCGTGCAGACGGAATTCACCGTGCCGAACCTTCTCGGCATGACCATTGATGAGGCGGAGGCCGACGAGCGCGTGAAGGGCATCTTCACCATCACGGAGATGGGCAGCCGCGCGAGCAGCGAGTACGCGGAGGGCGAGATCGTCGAGCAGACGCCGGTGGCCGACAATGTGGTGCGCAGCAACCGCGAGATACAGGTCTTTGTCAGCACCGGCGAAAAGACCGAGCCGATGCCGAGCATCACAGGGCTGGAATGGCGTAGCGCAAAGATCATTCTCGACGACCTTGGCTTGGATCTGCAATATAACTGGAAGGACGAATATTCCGATTCCATCACCTCCGGCTGCGTCATCCGTACAGAGCCGGCGAAAGGCGAAATGCTCCGTCAGGGCGACATTCTGCTGCTCTATCGCAGCAAGGGTCCCGAGCCGAAGCCGGTCACGGTGATCTCTTTCCTCAACTTCGAGGAGACAACGGCGAAGGAGGAGGCCGAAGCGCTCGGCTTGAAGGTCACGATGAAGCACACCTACAGCGACGCGCTCGCGGGCACCGTCATCGAGCAGAGCATCGAGCAGGGAACGGTCGTGACCACCGGCGCGGAGATCGTATTCACCATCAGCGACGGGCCGGATCCGTCGCTCTCCAGTGTGGAGGGAACGCCTCCGGAGGCGGCGTGAGAGGGCGAATCGAAAAGGCCCTCAGCGGCTTTTATTACGTTGATACCGGCGAGGGTGTCGTGACCTGCCGCGCGCGGGGACGCTTTCGCAGGGAGGGCGTCTCGCCGCTCGTCGGCGACCGGGTGGAGATCACGCTGTCCGGCGGTACGGAGGGCATGGTCGATGCCATCGAGCCGCGGCGCAATGCTTTTTCGCGTCCTGCGGTCGCCAACATCGACCAGCTCGTGATTGTGGCGTCGCACGCCATCCCGCAGACCGACCCGTATCTCATCGACCGCATGACTGCGATTGCCGCGCTCAAAGGCTGTGATGTCCTTATATGCGTCAACAAATCGGACCTTGACCGCGCTGAAGATTTGTGCGCCGTTTATGAAAAGGCGGGACTGCCGTTTCAGCTCACGAGCGCGGAAACAGGAGAGGGCGTCGAAGAGCTGCGGGAGAAACTATGCGGCAAGTTATCTGCCTTTACAGGAAATTCCGGCGTTGGGAAGTCAAGCCTGCTTAATGCGCTCAATCCCCCCTTTTCCGTGCAGGTCGGCGAGGTCAGCCAAGCGCTTGGACGCGGTCGTCACACCACGCGCCATGTGGAGCTTTTTACACTGGAAAACGGCGCGGAGATCATCGACACGCCCGGCTTTTCCTCCTTTGATACCGATGAGCTTGGGCTTGAACTCAAGGCAAAGCTGCCGGAGACCTTTTCGGACTTCGCGCCCTATCTGGGCGAGTGCCGCTTTGTCGGATGCAGCCACACGAAAGAGCGCGGCTGCGCCGTGCTTGAAGCCGTTCGAGCAGGGAAAATCTCCGCCTCGCGGCACGCGAGCTATCTGCGGCTCTACACAGAGCTCAAAGATCTGCGGGAGTGGAACAAATGAAGAAGCAAAGCGGCGGGTGCTCCCGCCGCTTTTTCCATGCCGGCAGGCACGGGACAACGCCGCGTGGTATATACTGTAGCATCAGGCAGGAGGGGAAGGGGGTGCGGCCATGTGGGGCAGGAACTGGTGCTGTCTGGGCATCTGCGCGCTGGCGCTTGGGCTGGCGATTTTCATCGTTGCCATCTTTCCGGTGGGCTTTCTGATGTTTTTGGTCGCGTTGCTTCTCGTTGCCTGCGGCTGGGGCTGTATTCGAAGGAGGTGAGCGGATTGAGGATCGTGGTATGGCGGTCGCCCAAAGCCTTGTGCGGCGTGCTTCGGCTGCTGTTCGGGATCAAAGACGCGCAGGAATAAAGCGGCCCTTTGGCGCATAGAGTGAAGCAAAACCGTGCCAAAGGAGAGGACTGCCATGGAGCTTGAACTGTGCAAAGAAACGTATTCCTGCTATGAGGCCCTGCCGCCGCTCACGGAAACGCGCGAGCAGAGCACCGAGACCATCGTTCCCGATTACTGTCCCGACATTGCCCGCATCGTGGAGGGGAGCGGCTGCCTCTTTGTGCGCAGCCGCGAGATCGCGGACGGACATGTGAGCGTTTCCGGTTCGCTGCGCGTGACGCTTTTGTACATAGCCGACGGCAGTGGTGGACTCAAGAGCCTTACGTACACGCTTCCTGTCGAGGAGACGCTGGACGGACGGCTGCGGGAGGGCTGCACCGAGGCAAGCGTGAGCGGCTGTGTCAGCGCGCTGGAGGTCCGCGCGCTCAACCCGCGCAAGATCATGACCCGCGCCGCGGTGGAGCTGACCGTTACGCCATACTGTGCCGCGCAACTCACGACCTGCGGCGACGTGACGCATCGGGCGGAAAACGGCATTGAAACGCTGTGCGAAACGCAGGAGGTCTCGATCATCAAGGCCCTGCGCAGCAAGGACTTTGTGTTCTCCGATGACCTCGTGCTTTCCAGCAGCAGGGAACCTGCGGTGGAGCTGCTGCGCGAGAGCGCGTCCGTCCGGACAACGGAGTGCCGCCTGATCGGCGGCAAGGTCATTCTTAAGGGCGTCGTCTGCATCGACATCCTCTATCTCTCCGAAGGGGGAACTATATGCAGCGCCGCCTCTGAGCTGCCGTTCTCCCAGATCGTCGAGGGCGTTGAGGACGCAGACGAAAACACCTCCGCCGAGGCTCTGCTGTGTCTGACCGGCGCGGAGCTGCGCATCGGCGGAGAAGGAAACGACGCCCGAACTATCGACGCGAAGCTCTTCCTGCACGCCTTCGTCGTGCTGCGTCAAAAGCTCTGCCTACGCTGCATCACAGACCTTTACAGCACGAGCTGCTCGCTCTCCGCGCAGATGCAGACGCTCGAGCTTTGCGGAGGTATGGAAACGGTAACGCAGGAGCAGAGCGTCCGCGAGCAGATCGAGACGGGCGTGGAGGTCTCCGCCGTGCTCTGCGCCGGCGTCACCTTCGGCAGCGTCAGTCTGGTGCAGGAGGAAAACACGGCGAATGTGCGCTGCACGGCGATCCTCCGCGTGCTCTATCTCGACGAAGGCGGCGCGCCGCTGACGGTCGAACGCCGCACCGAGGTCGCCGCGCGCATTACCGCTCCTGAGGGCTGTACGGCCTCCGTCCGCAGCGTAGTGGCCTGCGAGGTCAGCGCCGCCGCAACGGCGGGCGGCATCGAGGTGCGCTTTCCGGCGGTCTTCACGCTCGAATGTACCTGCCGGCGGCGCTGTGCCTACCTGTGTACGCTCAGAGCGGAGCCGCGGGAGGAAGGCGCCGGCGACCGGCCATCTCTCGTTCTGCGCGCCAAGGGCGCGGAGGAACGGTTCTGGGATCTTGCCAAGGCCTACCGCACGACGGTCGCTGAGATCCTCGCCGCCAACGAGCTGACCGCTGAGAGCGACGCACCGAGCGGTGAAATGCTGCTCATCCCGTGCAGACGGTGAATGCCTTCATGAAAAAGAGCCGCAAGGCTCTTTTTCTTTTGCGGCTTGTCATACCCTGCGCAGGGCGCTCATATAGTGAAGCAAGAACGGTGAGAATTCGGAGGAGATCACTATGACCACAAATACCGGCATCTATCAGGACATCGCCACGCGCACGGCGGGCGACATTTATATCGGTGTCGTCGGACCGGTGCGCGCCGGCAAATCGACCTTCATCAAGCGCTTCATGGAAACGCAGATCATCCCGAACATCGACAACGTCTACCGCCGTGAGCGCGCCAAGGATGAGCTGCCGCAGAGCGGCAGCGGCCGCACGGTGATGACCTCCGAGCCGAAGTTCGTGCCGGAGGAGGCCGTGGACATCGCGCTCGACGAGGGTGCGAGCTGCTCGGTGCGGCTCATCGACTGCGTGGGCTACATGGTGCCGAGCGCGGCGGGGCAGCTCGACGGCGACAGTCCCCGCATGGTCACGACGCCGTGGGCCGATCATCCGGTCACGATGGCGGAGGCCGCGGAGCTCGGCACGACGCGCGTCATCCGCGAACATTCGACCATCGGTATCGTCATCACGACCGACGGCAGCATCACGGAGATCCCGCGCGAGGACTATCTGGAGGCCGAGGGCCGCGTGATCCGCGAGCTGCAGGAGATCGGCAAGCCCTTCCTCGTGCTTCTCAATGCGGTCGAGCCGAAATCCACGCGGGTGCAGGCAATGGCAAGTGATATTGCCTCACACTATGGTGTATGCTGCCTGCCAATCAACTGCCTTGAGCTGGACGACGCGGCGGTGGGGGAGATCCTCAAGGCGATCCTCTACGAGTTTCCGCTGACCGAGCTGGAGCTTTATATCCCCGCGTGGGTCTCGGCGCTGCCCGCAGACCATGCCATCAAGCTCGGCCTTTACCGCAGCATCCGCGAGGGCGCAAAGGGACTGCGCCGCATCCGCGAGGTCTCGCCCGCCGTGGACGCCATGTGCACCTACGAGGGCATCAGCGGCGCGAAGGTCAATTCCATCTCGCTCGGAAGCGGCACGGCCAGCGCGGAGCTTCAGCTCCCGCGGGCGCTGTTCTATCAGACGCTCAGCGAGCAGTCCGGCTTTGACGTGACCGACGACGGCGACCTGATGCGTCTGCTCACGGAGCTGTCCGCCGTCAAGTCGGACTATGACAAGGTCGCCTCCGCCATTCAAGACGCCCGCGAAACGGGCTACGGTGTGGTCGTGCCGACGGTCGATGAGTTGATTTTAGAGGAGCCGGAGATCATGAAGCAGGGAGGCCGCTACGGCATCCGCCTTAAAGCCAGCGCCCCGAGCATACACATGATCCGGGCGAATATCGAAACGACCGTTTCGCCCATCGTCGGCAACGAAAAGCAGAGCGAGGACATGGTCAACTACCTCTTGCAGGAGTTCGAGGGCGACACCGCGAAGATCTGGCAGTCAAATATCTTCGGGCGCAGCTTCCACGAGATCGTCAGCGAGGATCTGCAAGCCAAGCTCAAGCGGATGCCGGACGACGCGCGCGCCAAGCTCCGCCAGACGCTCGAACGCATCATCAATGAGGGCAGCGGCGGCCTGATCTGCATTATCCTCTGAAAATCGCAAAGAGAGGGAGGCTTTCCCTCTCTTTGTTACGTTTTGTAACCGGAATGTATCCGCTTTGTAACTTGCATTTCTGACGCGCTCCTGCTATGCTGTTTACATAACGATAGAAGGAGGGAGCCTTCATGAAAAGAACGATCGCCCTGCCGCTGCTGGTGATAGCCTTCGCCGTCAGCGTCATTTTCGCAAGCCGCACTCCGCAGATCATCACAGAAGAACTGCCGCAGGAGGAAACGGAAAATCCCCCTCTGCTCACGCTGACCGATGATGTCGGCGGGCAGACAGTCACACTCGAGGTCTATGAGCCGAACGAGGAAGGCTTTGCTCGCTATGTATTGCTCGATGCGGATGGTACGCAGATCGACAGGGGTTCCGAGTCGCTGGGAGGGGACAACGCCTCCGAGCGCTTTGCCCTGACCGCGGTGGACGACGTGCTCGGCTTTCCGGGCATTGAGGTCACGCTGCCTATCGCCGGTTACATGATACGGCACGCCTACTACGCGCTGACGGAGCAGGGCTTTGTCTATGTGGGAGAGTTCTATGGCCACGACTTCGGCACGGCGTGGGGAGACGGCGCGTGGACGGTCGATCTTGACGGTAACGGGCACAGCGAGTTGGTCACGCGCAGCACCGCTGGCGACGGCGTATCCCGCGTCCGTGTGTACCGATGGAACGCAGAGAGCGAGGCCGTGCAGCATAGCAGTATCGACTGGGAAAAGGCGGACGAGCGGCTTGCGCGCCTGAGTGCGCCGCTCGGCGTGGCCGCGCGGGCAGAGAAATACCATGCGGGAGAAAATACTGTCGAGCTGACGCTTTACAGGGAAGGGATAACGGACAGCACGATGCTGCCGCTCACCCTGGACATTCTCGGCGAATGGGAATAGTGACCGGCATGGGCGCGAAAAAGTGCGGCTGTTAAGGAGTGAAAATCACGTTTCTACTCCTCAACAGCCGCGTTTCTGGCTTAACTTAATGACATTGGCAAACGCCCTCTTTTCTTTCTGCGCGTTATGCGTGCGCGTCGCCCTCGATCGGTTCCGCTTCTCGAAAGAGCAGCGTAATGCACCACACGCCGGCAAGGCCCACGAGCGTGTAGATCACGCGGCTGACCGTGCCGGTCTGTCCGCCGCAGAGGAACGCGACGAGGTCGAAGCCGAACAGTCCGATGCTGCCCCAGTTGAGCGCACCGATGACGGCAAGCGTCAGTGCCGCTTTGTCGATGACCATAGATCTTCCTCCTAACTGTGTTGGATTGGCTGTGCATAGTGTCTGCAAAGAAGAAAAATTTATGTATCCTTAAAAAAATTTGGCAAAAGCAGAAAAACAAACAGGTAAATTTTGCCGGAATGGATTGCTTTTTGCCGCGCCCGTATTGTATAATCTATCCGATAAGCACCGCGCACGAGGGGCATACTGCCCCACTTCAACAACGAACATCAGGAGGAAACATCATGAACGAAAAATTCAAAAAGCTCGGCTTCTATCCCGCCGACATTCTGCTGCCCAACAAGAGTGTCGATATGGAAAAGTGGGCGGTCGTCGCCTGCGACCAGTTCACGTCCGAGCCCGAGTATTGGGAGCGCGTGGAAAAGACCGTCGGATTCGCGCCGTCTACCCTGCGTCTCATTCTGCCCGAGGCCAACCTCAAGGCCCCCAACGTCGATGAGTTCATCGCCGACATCAACGCCTCTATGGACAAGTATCTCAAGGAGAACATCTTTGAAACGCTCAAGGACTCCCTCATTTACATCGAGCGCGGCCAGAGCGACGGAAAGATCCGCCACGGACTGATCGGCATGGTCGATCTCGACCAGTACGACTTCACCCCCGGCTCCGGCGCGCTGATCCGCGCGACCGAGGGCACGGTGCTTGAGCGTATCCCCCCGCGCGCCCGCGTGCGCCGTAACGCGCCCATCGAGCTGCCCCACGTCATGCTGCTCATTGACGACCCGAATAAGACCGTCATCGAGCCGCTGACCGCCGCCGCGAGCGGCATGGAGAAGGTCTATGACTTCGACCTCATGGAAAACGGCGGCCATATCAAGGGCTACAGGCTCTCCGCGTCTCAGATCGACGCTGTGGCCGAGGCGCTGACCTGCCTCACGACCGACGAGGCGATGAAGAGCAAGTACGGCGTTTCCGGCGTGGCCCCGCTGCTCTTTGCCGTCGGCGACGGCAACCACTCCCTTGCCACCGCCAAGGCCTGCTATGAGGAGCAGAAGAAGGGCAAAATGCCCGAGGAATACCTCGCTCTGCCCGCCCGCTACGCGCTCGTCGAGGTCGTGAACAACCACGACGACGCGCTCCAGTTCGAGCCGATCCACCGTGTACTCTTCGGCGTGGAGCACGCGAAGTTCATGGAGGAGTTCAAGAAGTTCTACCCCAACGCCCACGAGGGCAAGGGCGAGGGCCACGTCATCGAGGTCTGCTGGGCCGGTCACGACGGTTTCATCACCGTCCCCGATCCCAAGGTGCAGCTCGCGGTCGGCACGCTTCAGGCGTTCATCGACGAGTATCTCAAGAAATTCGGCGGCGAGGTGGACTATATCCACGGCGACGAGATCACGCGCGAGCTCGGCAGCAAGGATGGCAACATGGGCTTCCTGCTGCCCGCGATGGGCAAGGAGCAGCTCTTTAAGACCGTCATGGCCGACGGCGTGCTGCCCCGCAAGACCTTCTCGATGGGTCACGCGCAGGATAAGCGCTACTACGTCGAGGCCCGTAAGATCAGATAACGGAACCAACAGGAAAAGTGCCCCGCGCGGGTGCTTTTCCCTTCTGAGGAGGGCGTATGGACTACAGGAAAGCCAGAATTTTACAATATATTCTTTTCTTTGGCGGTGCGGCGGCCGCTTTCCTCGGCCAGTCCGCTGAGATTGAAGCCGCCGTGCTGATCGGCGCCGGCGCCATGTTGGGTTCGATCATCGTGTGGCTGGTGTTCTATCGTTGTCCGCACTGCCATGAGGGACTTGGCCGCGGAACGCCGAAGTACTGCCCGCACTGCGGCGCATGGCTCGGCGACGGGGCGGAGGAGGAGAAATGAACTCGCTGACCGTTCCCGCCTATGCAAAGCTCAACCTCACGCTGGACATTTTGGGAAAGCGCCCCGACGGCTACCATGAGCTGCGCATGGTCATGCAGACCGTTTCGCTCTGCGACGACGTGACTGTGACGCTCTGTGAAGGCGACGGGATCGCCTGCCGCGTCACGGGCGCGGAGCTGCCCTGCGACGAGCACAACCTTGCCGTCAAGGCGGCGCGCGCTTTCTGCGAAGCGCTCGACTATCACGGCGGTATCGACATCGCGCTTACCAAGCGCATCCCATCTGAGGCCGGCATGGCCGGCGGCAGCGCGGACGCCGCGGCGGTGCTGCGCGCCCTGCGCGCGCTGACCGCTCCCGCGCTTTCGGACGGAGAGCTGGAGCGTATCGGCGCGCGCATCGGTAGCGACGTGCCGTTCTGCGTCCGCGGCGGCACCCAGCTTGCCGAGGGCAGGGGAGAGCAGCTGACCATTTTGAGACCCGCGCCGAAGCTCTATGCCGCCATCTGCAAGCCGGACTTTCCCATCTCTACGCCCGCGCTCTTTCAGTGTTCGGACAGTGTGGAACTGACCGAACGGCCCGACACGGCGGCGATGCTCGCCGCCATCGAGCACGGCGACGCTGCGGCTGTGTGCGCAAACGTGAAAAACGTCTTTGAGCAGGTGCTCGACGGTGCGCAGCGCAAGCGCATCGAAGAGATCAAGCGCGCTTTGCTCTCTCACGGCGCGGAGTGCGCGGCGATGACCGGTTCGGGCAGCGCGGTGTTCGGACTGTTCCGCGAGGAGGCGGCCTGCGAAGCCGCCTGCTGCGCGCTGCGAAGCGCTGAGCTTCTGACTTTCTGTACGTCCTTTGTTTGAAAAACGAAAAAACCGTCCATACTCAAGCTATCACTTGAAACGGACGGTTTTTTGATGAAATACAATAAATTGGAAATTTCCCTCGCCATCGGCCTGCTCTGCGCGCTCGTGTGGTGTGCGCTCGAGCCGCACTTCCTAATGAATTGGTGGGGAGCGGCGTTTGAGCCGCTGTGCGACGGCGCGCTGACCGCCGAGGGCGGCGGGGAAGGCGTCGTGCTCCGCTCGTTCTTCGCCGAGCTGACCGGGAAACTGTTTTCATAGGAAAAAGCAGAAAAGGAACCGATTTTTGATCGGTTCCTTTTTGTATATCCGCTTACTTCGCAAGCACCCTTTTGAGCTTGGCGAAGCGGGGGAGGGAATCCTCCTTCGGGAGCTTCGGCTCTCCCTGAATGAGGGGCAAAGCGTAGTCGATGAAGTCATGCGTGACGAAATTGCCCTCGGCGTTGATCCACTCCTGCGGGACCTTCTTCTCCATGTTTGCTACCTCGGTGAGCGGCAAGAGCTTCGTTTTGCAGGCATAGCAGCCGTTGACCGTGCCGCGCTCGAAGGCCACCATCTTGTCGGTGATACCCGCCACGGCGTTCTCCACCGCGGCACGGCCCGCCATGATGGCCTCCTCGATGTCGGTTTCGCTTGCAAGGTGCGCGCCGCAGCGCTGGAGCAGGGAAAGCTCGATGCCGCGCACCTTCGCGCCGGTCTTCTGCTTCACCACGTCGGCAAGCCGCGCGGCAAGGCCGCCGAGCTGCGCGTGACCGAAGCCGTCGGTCGAGCTGGTCTTGGCCTCGGAAACAAAGCTGCCGTCGGCGTAGTGGATGCCCTCGGACACGGCGACCATGCAGTTGCCCTTTTCCTTGTAGACGCGCTCGACGTCGGCAAGGAACTTATCCATGTCGAAGTCGCGCTCGGGCAGATAGATGAGGTCGGGGCCCGCGCCGTATTCGGTGGCGAGCGCGGCGGCGGCGGTCAGCCAGCCAGCGTGACGGCCCATGATCTCAATAATGCAGATCATGCCGGT
This sequence comes from Lachnospiraceae bacterium, assembly GCA_963654505.1. Lineage (GTDB taxonomy): Bacteria > Bacillota > Clostridia > Oscillospirales > Oscillospiraceae > Hominicoprocola. The sequence goes on along the minus strand of CAVKBJ010000065.1, from coordinate 6,178 downwards.
ATCGTACACGCGCGCGTCTTGATAGACCTCCATGCAGCTCGTCGCGATATACTTCGCGGCGCTGGCGTAGCCGGGGCAGTGGTCGGTGCCGTAGAGATCGTTGTCGATGGTTTTCGGCACGCCCATCACGCGGCACTCGTAGCCGACGCGCTGCATATACTTTGAAATTTTGTTGCAGGTGTCCATCGAGTCGTTGCCGCCATTGTAGAAGAAGTAACGGACGTTGTGCTTCCGGAACACCTCAAGGATGCGCTTATAGTCGGTATCGTCCGCGTCGGGATCCGCGATCTTATAGCGGCAGGAGCCGAGTGCGGAAGACGGGGTGTACTTCAAAAGCTCCAGCTCGCGCGCGTCCTCCTTGCTCATATCGAACAGACGGTCGGCGAGCACGCCCTTGATGCCGTGCTCCGCGCCGTAGACGGCGGTGATGCAGTCGGAATCGAGCGCCGTGCGGATCACGCCGTAGGCGCTGGCGTTGATGACGGAGGTCGGGCCGCCGGACTGACCGATGATGCAGGCACCTTTCAATTCATTCATAATCTCGTCTCCTTATGCCTTGCCGGCGCAGCCGAGCACGTCGACGAGCTTATGGCGCACCAGCTCCTTGATGTTGGCGCGGGCGGGCTTCAGATACTCGCGGGGATCGAACTTGTCGGGATGCTCGTCCATGAACTGGCGGATAGTGCCGGTCATGGCAAGGCGCAGGTCGGAGTCGATGTTGATCTTGCAGACGGAGAGCTTCGCGGCCTCGCGCAGTTGGGACTCCGGCACGCCGATGGCGTTGGGCATCTTGCCGCCGTGGTCGTTGATCATCTTCACATACTCCTGTGGGACGGAGGACGAGCCGTGCAGCACGATGGGGAAGCCGGGCAGGCGCTTGGAGACTTCTTTCAGCACGTCGAAGCGCAGCGGGGGCGGCACAAGGATGCCGTCAGCGTTGACGGTACACTGCTCGGGCTTGAACTTATACGCACCGTGGCTCGTGCCGATGGCGATGGCGAGCGAGTCGCAGCCGGTCTTGGAAACGAACTCCTCGACCTCCTCGGGGTGGGTGTAGGACGCCTCGTGCGCGGCAACCTTGACCTCATCCTCGATGCCGGCGAGGGTACCCAGCTCCGCCTCGACGACCACGCCGTGGTCGTGCGCGTACTCGACGACCTTCTTCGTGATCTCGATATTCTCTGCGAAGGGCTTGGATGAGGCGTCGATCATGACGGAGGTAAAGCCGCCGTCGATGCAGCTCTTGCAGGTCTCGAAGTCGGGGCCGTGGTCGAGGTGCAGCACGATGGGAATGTCAGGGCAGCACGCGACCGCCGCCTCGACGAGCTTGACGAGGTAGGTGTGGTTGGCGTAGGCGCGGGCACCCTTGGAAACCTGAAGGATCACGGGGGCGTGCTCCTCCTGACAGGCTTCGGTGATACCCTGCACGATCTCCATATTGTTGACGTTGAACGCGCCGATGGCGTACCCGCCGTCATACGCCTTTTGGAACATTTCTTTCGAGGTCACGAGTGGCATAGTATCCTCTCCTTTAATAATAAGTTATTTCAAATGATTGGTACATTTGGTACTATTAGCATTATAGCACACAAAAAATGAAATGCAAGGGGAAAATCCGCGCTTTCTCAAAAAGAGAGACAAAGTATGCGGCTTTGTCTCTCTTTTCTTTTATCAGATGTTGGCCTTGATGGTCGCGGCGATCTGATCCGCAGTCAGACCGTACTCGCGCAGCACATCGACCGCCTTACCGGACTGACCGAACTGATCGTTCACACCGATCTTGCGGAACTTGCAGTTCACCTTGCCCATGAGCACGTCCGCCACGTCATCGCCGAGACCGCCGATGACGCTGTGCTCCTCAACGGTGACGACCTTGCCGCACTTCTCGGCCCATTCGGTCACGCACGCGGCGTCGATGGGCTTGACGGTATGGACGTTGATGACGGCGGCGTCGATACCGTCCTTTGCCAGCTCCTCGGCTGCCATGAGAGACTCGTTGACCATCAGGCCGGTGGCGAAGATTGCAACGTCCTTGCCCTCGCGCAGGACGTTTGCCTTGCCGAGGACAAAGGGCTTGACCATATCGCCCTCAAAAACCGGCGTGGCAAGACGCGCAAGTCGCATATAAACGGGGCCGTCGAAGTCGGCAATAGCGTTGACCGCCGCTTTCGCTTCGTTCGCGTCGGCGGGGCAAACGACAGTCATACCGGGAATGACGCGCATGAGCGCAAGATCCTCGATGCATTGATGGCTGCCGCCGTCCTCACCGACGCTCAGTCCCGCATGGGTCGCGCAGATCTTGACGTTGAAGTGAGGATAGGCGACGGAGTTTCTAATCTGCTCGTAGGCGCGTCCGGCGGCGAACATCGCAAAGCTGGAGCAGAAGGGGATAAGCCCCATCGTGCTCATGCCGGCAGCGGCGGAGACCATGTCGGCCTCGGCGATGCCGAAATTGTAGAACTTCTCCGGATGGGCCTTCTGCACCTTGCAGGTCTGCGTCGCGTTGGCAAGATCGGCGTCGAGCACGACGACCTTATCATTCTTTTCCACCAGCTCGACCAGCGCTTCGCCGTAAGCCTGACGGGTCGCAATTTTATCAGCCATGTTCTCAGCCCTCCAATTCCTTCAAAGCCTGATCGCGCTGCTCGGCATTGGGAGCCTTGCCGTGCCAACCGACCTGATTTTCCATATACGAAACGCCCTTGCCCTTGACCGTGTGGGCGAGGATCGCCTTGGGCTTGCCGGGCATCGTGGGCTTGGAGAGCGCGGCCTCGATCGCGTCGAGATCGTTGCCGTCCGGCAGCTCCACAAGGTCGAAGCCGAAGGCGCGCAGCTTCGCGGGCAGATCGCCGAGGCTCATGACCTCATCATTCAGCCCGTCGATCTGCATACCGTTGTTGTCGATCATAACGGTGAGGTTATCCAGCTTGTAGTGGGCTGCGGCCATGTATGCCTCCCAGATCTGGCCCTCCTGACTCTCGCCGTCGCCGACGAGGACAAAGACCTTCGTGTCCTTGCCGAGATGCTTGGCGCCGAGCGCCATGCCGACCGCGATGGACACGCCCTGCCCGAGCGAGCCGGAGGAGGCGTCCACGCCCGGGATCTTCTTCGCGTCGGGATGGCCCTGCAAAATGGAGTGGAGCTGGCGGAAGTTCGCGTACTCCTCGCGGGAAATAAAGCCCTTGGCGGCAAGCACCGCATAGTAGCACGGCGCGGCGTGCCCCTTGGAGAGCACAAAGCGGTCGCGGTCTAGGTCGTGTGGATTCTTGGGATCGACGCGCATATGGTTGAAGAAAACGCTCGCCATCAGCTCAACGGCCGAAAGTGAGCCGCCGGGATGGCCGCTGCCTGCATTGGCCGTCATCGTGATGATGTCGCGGCGCATCTGGCGGCAGACCTTGGAAAGCTCTTGCGTGTTCATGAAAGACCTCCTTGCAAAAATGCGTTTGTTCAATTAAACAGTATACAGTATATCGAAATATGGGCATAAAGTCAATTCATTCCTACGATATATTGTGGCCGATTTCCGACTTTTTGCATACGCTGGAAGAAGAAAGGGGAGAGGTCATGTTCCTTCTATCCGCTTACGACCGCACCGCGGCGGTGCAGTATGCGCACCGCTGGGCCTACGGACGAAACCCGCGCTATTACGATTATGAGGACATCGGCGGCGACTGCACGAATTTCGCGTCCCAGTGCATCTACGCCGGCGCGGGCGTGATGAACTACACGCCGACCTTCGGCTGGTACTACGTTGACGCCAACGACAAAGCGCCCGCGTGGACGGGCGTGGAGTATCTCTACAATTTTCTAACGCGCACCGCGCCGTCCGTCGGGCCATTCGCAAAGGAAGTGTCGATTGAGCGTATTGCGCCGGGTGACATTGTACAACTCTCGTTCGACGGTGTGAGCTGGCAGCATTCGCCGGTCGTTGTATCAGCGAGCAGACCGCGCCGCTACGCGGAAATTCTCGTCGCAGCGCACAGCTTTGACGCTGATGACCGCCCGCTGTCCACCTATGAATTTGCCCGTGCGCGCTTTCTGCACCTCGGCGGCGTGTACCGGCAGGAATAGCAGTCAAATACAAAGTCAAATACAAATAGTAGAGAGACGGGGCTTATTCCGTCTCTCTACTTATTCTTCATGTCCGGTTTTCTTCAACAGCTTCACGTGTGACAAGGGATTTGCCTTTGCGGCTACGCGCAGCGCCTCGTTATCGATATGCGTGTAAATTTCCGTCGTATTCAGGTGCTCGTGCCCCAAAACCTCCTGCACGGCCTTGACGTCCACGCCGTTTTGCAGCATCAGCGTCGCCGCCGTGTGGCGCAGCTTGTGCGAGGAATACTGCGCCGAGTCAAGCCCAGCCTCGCTCAGGTGTTTTTTTACGAGCGCGTGAACCGTCGAGCGGCTGACGCGCTCGTTTCGGGAAGATAGAAAAAGCGCGTTCCGGTCGCGCCCGACGATGGGCCGGCGCACAGCGAGATAGTCCTTGAGCGCGTCCTTGCAGGCGTCGTTGAGATAGACAATGCGCACCTTATTGCCCTTACCGAGCACACGCAGCGCGTCGTCCTGAATGTCCGTGGTATTGAGCGCGCAAAGCTCCGAGATACGCAGGCCGCAGTTCAGAAAAAGCGTCAAAATGCAGTAGTCGCGCTCACGGTTTTGTCCGTCCACCGAGGACAACAGCTGTACGCTTTCTTCCAGCGTGAGATATTTCGGCAGCGTTTTCTTCAGCTTCGGCGAATCGAGGTCTTTGACCGGATTTTCCTTAATCAAATGCGCTTTATTGGTCAAATAGTTATAAAAAGACCGAATTGTCGCGATTTTTCGCGCTCTTGATGAGGCGTTAAGACCATAGCCGGAGGCTCTGCTGTTTTGGTGCAGCACGCGCTCGCGGCTCAGATAGGTCATGTAGCCGTAGATGTCCGTGAGCGTGACGGAGGCCACGAAATCGAGGCCAATGTCCATGATAGAGATTTCGTTCAGTTCCAGACCGTGTAGCGCAGAATCGCGCGTCTGCTTGAGGTAACGGAAAAAATTCCGCAGATCGAGGAAGTATTCGTCCACAGTCTTTTTCGAGTGCGCCTTGATGGTTTCGTGATATGACAGGAAATCACGCAGGATCGGCGGCGCTTCAGTACGATAATCATTCATTTCACTCATTCGCCCCGCCCTATTTTGAACAAAATTTTTATTTTGTTCAATTCTGCATCTCAAATAATCGGGAAGTGCTTGCACTTCCCTTTTTATGAAGATGTGGAGCTGAACAAAATTGATATTCTTGTTTAATGTTGAGAACCGCGTTCTTTCCGATAGAACCCTTACAATCAACTTTACAAGTTATCCAACGACTTATTACCAGTATGAAGTTTTCTTGTGTCTTGATGTAAAGATAGCAGAAATCATAGAAAATGTCAAGAAGAATTTTGTTCCGGCGTCCTATCGGTAGTCTCCGCTTTTTCGGCCAAAGGCTCGCACAAGCTCGCCTTTGACCGAAAATCGTTATAGAGACAAGAGAGCGTCTACCGCACTTCCCTCTTTTCTTTGTTCGGTCTGTAACAGATGGGAAAGCTGCGCTTTCCTGTCTTGGGAAATATTAAAGCAGGACGGGGATCATTATGAAGAATATAGCAAAAAATATCTGCTCGTTCTGTTGGCAGCTGTACAGTTGTAAAGGCGCTCAATGAATTGAGCAAAAACGGGAAACTTCCATATCCGAGTCTTTGTGTGGTTGATGGTGACAAAGCTGGGGAGATTCCGGAGTGCCTATCGCTCCCGGGGACACAAGCGCCAGAGAAACAAATTATTCTTGACCTAAAAGGGAAAGAATGGAACGGTTTGGATGAAAGATTCGGCATTGGGGCTGGTTCAATTTCTAAGTATTTGGACGATGCAATCCTTCTTCCGGATTATCATGGCTGGACAGAATATATCGGAAATCATGTGAAGAAAAGCAAAGATGCCGTTTGGTCAATATTGGTTGAAGAATGGTGCAAGCAATGCGCTGATCAGGCGAGTATATCGAGCTTTCTTGAAACGGTCCGTTCAAAATTGGTAGACGAATAATTTCTGCATTAGAATAACGGCAAACAAATAGCACTGCTGTACACACTTTTCCTTGACTGGTACAAAATAAGCATAGCACCCGAAGCGTATATGAAGCCTCGGAGGCTATGCT
>CAVKBJ010000064.1:0-13477 GCA_963654505.1 Lachnospiraceae bacterium | reverse complement strand
CCCTGAAACTGACTTTCGGACAGGACGTCGAAAACGGTGACAAAATCAATCTGTCTAACGCTGCCGAGAAGCTGCTCGGCAGCGGCGTCACGGGGAACGTCCTGAAAAGCGACAACATGCTCGTCACGATCACCGGGAGTACAGGGAGTTGGACCGTGGAAGTCAGCGCGGTTGAAACTTGATAGGGTGAAGAAACAATCTCCTAAGACGAGTTTTGGATTGGTTGTTAAAGTTTCTTCTGAAGCTGCTCTGTGACCTGCGGATGAGCACGATCTCATGGCTCATCATCTCCAGACTCATCAAGGAATGAGAGAGAGAGAACCCCGGTAGGGGTTCTCTCCCTTTTTATGCGTCCGCGGCGACGAGCGCAAGATAATGGTAAGTGAATGCGGCGTTCATCTGTCTGCGCGCGTCATTGTGCGACCATGAAACCGCGTTCGGCGTGTTCCAGTTCAGAATGGCGGAGCCGGTGACAGTGGTGTCCGCCGTGAGGATGCCGCCGTAGCTCGACTTGTAAGGCATGACGAGGATCAGGCTGTCGCTCTCAACGCTGACGATCACGAGCAGGGGCTGACCCGAGAAAGTCAGCGTGTTTTTGTTGCCCGCGCCGTATTTGCCGGTGCCGGTGTACGTGCCGTACTCGATCTTGCAGTTGCCGCACGCGGCAATGGAGGCGGCCTGCGCAGCGAGGGCTGTGTCGATTTTGGCGGTCATGTCGTTGAAGTCCGCCATGCGGATGCGGTCTGTTTTGCTCCACACGGGGAGCCGGTAGTTGGTGGTAGTTGTCAAAAATTTTTCCTCCTTTGATTCTGCGCCCGTGCGGGCGCTTTTTTTGCGCGCGAAAAGGAGGTTTGGCAGCCGGGCAAAATCACCGGGAGGAAAATTTTTTTCTCTTTTACTTTGATTTTACACGACCTCGCTTTTGCATTTTACAGCGCGCGGGTATCATCAGCGTTGTGGAACGAAGAAAGTCCAAAATCAAATGTGAAATGAGGAATGGAACATGAAGAAGAAATTTGCGCTTGTGCTCGCCGCTGTGATGAGCCTTTCGATGTTAGCGGGCTGCGGCGGCAAGACGACCGGTACGACGGACAGTCAGTCCGGGCAGGCCGCCGCGCTCAGCGGCAGCGTATCGACCAACGGCTCGACCTCGATGGAGAAGGTCATCGGCGCGCTGAGCGAGCAGTTCATGCTGGATAACGGCGGCGTGACCGTGACCTACGATCCCACCGGCTCGGGCGCAGGCATCAAGGCCGCCGCGAGCGGCACCGCGGACATCGGACTCTCCTCCCGCGCCCTGAAGGACGAGGAGAAAGCCGAGGGCCTGACCGGAACGGTCGTGGCGCTTGACGGCATCGCCGTGATCGTCAACGCGGACAGCGCGGTGACCGACCTCTCCGTGGAGCAGATCGCCGCCATCTTCACCGGCGAGATCACCGACTGGAGCGAGGTCGGCGGCGAAGCGGGCGCGATCTCCTGCATCGGCCGCGAGGCCGGAAGCGGCACGCGCGACGGCTTTGAGTCCATCACCGGCACCACAGACGAGTGTAAGCTCGATCAGGAGCTGACCTCCACCGGCGGCGTGATCGAGGCGGTCGCGGGCAACGCGAACGCCATCGGGTACGCGTCCCTCTCCGCGGTCGAGGGCAGGGACAGCGTCAAGGCCGTGACGGTCGGCGGCGTGGCCTGCACCGAGGAAACGGTCCTCGACGGCAGCTATGCCATCCAGCGCCCCTTCGTGCTCGTGACAAAGACCGGCGCGGCGCTCTCCGACGCGGCGCAGGCGTTCCTTGACTACGCCACCTCCCCCGCCGCGAACGACCTCATCAAGGCCGCCGGCGCGGTCGCGGTCGCGAAGTAACTGCTATGGCGGCTGAATACATTCTCACGGCAGAGGGCGCATGGCCCTCCGCCGCGCCGCCGCATCACAGCGGCGCGCGCAGGACGATGGAAAATCTGATCCACCTTGTCTTTCTGCTCTGCGGCGTGGTGGCGGTCGCGTTCGTGCTGTTCATCAGCGTGTACCTGATCCTGTCGGGACTTCCCGCCATCCGCGAGATCGGCGTGGTGAAATTCCTTTTCGGCAAGGTCTGGGACCCGACGAACACCACCACCGGCGCGCAGTACGGCATCCTCGCCTTTATCCTCACGAGCATCTACGGCACGGCGGGAGCCATCCTCGTCGGCGTGCCGGTGGGGCTGATGACGGCGGTATTCCTCGCCCGCGTCGCCCCGCCGCGGCTCGCGGCGGTCATCCGCACGGCGGTGCAGCTGCTCGCGGGCATTCCCTCGGTGGTCTACGGCCTCGTCGGCATGATCGTGCTGGTGCCCGCCATTCAAAAAACCTTTTCCCTCAGCTCCGGCGCGTGCCTGCTCGCGGCCATCATAGTGCTGGCCATCATGATCCTGCCGTCCATCATCAACGTGTCGGAAACGGCGCTACGCGCCGTGCCGAAGGAGTATGAGGAGGCGTCCCTCGCGCTCGGCGCGACGGAGACGGAGACGAGCTTCCACGTCGTTCTGCCCGCCGCGCGCAGCGGCGTCGCGACGGCGGTGGTGCTCGGCGTGGGCCGCGCCATCGGCGAGGCTATGGCCATCATCATGGTCGCGGGCAACGTCTCCAATATGCCCGGCATTTTCACGCCCGTGCGCTTTCTCACCACGGGCATCGTCTCCGGCATGGGCTACGCGACCGTCGGCAGTCTTTACCATCAGGCGCTCTATTCCATCGCGCTCGTGCTGTTTCTTTTCATCATGCTCATCAACGCGGTGCTGAACCTCTTTATCAAAAAGCGGAGGGAGGACTGACATGGAACAGAAGCTGTCTCCGCGCCGCAGGGCGTATGACCTCGCCATGCGCTCTCTCGTGTGGCTGTGCGCGCTTTTGACCTGCGCGCTGCTCGTATTTCTCATCGGCTTTATCTTCTGCCGCGGCCTCCCCGGCGTGACGTGGGACTTCCTCACCGGCACGACGAGCTATATCAGGGACACCATCGGCATCCTGCCGAACATACTCAACACGCTCTACATCATTCTTCTCTCTATGGCCATCGTCCTGCCGCTCGGCGTGGGCGCGGCCATCTACCTGACGGAATACGCCGCGAACCGCCGCGTCGTCGCGGCGATCGAATTTGCGACCGAGACGCTCACGGGCATTCCGTCCATCATCTTCGGCCTTGTCGGTATGCTCTTTTTTGTGGAGAGGATGGGCTTGCAGGCCGGCGTGCTCGCGGGCAGTCTGACGCTCGTGGTGATGATACTGCCCACCATCGTCCGCACGACGCAGGAGAGCCTCAAGACCGTGCCGCAGTCCTACCGCGAGGGCGCGCTGGCGCTCGGCGCGGGCAAATGGCGCATGGTGCGCACGGTCGTGCTGCCCAACGCCGTGGACGGCATCGTGACCGGCTGCATTTTAGCGGTCGGACGCATCGTGGGCGAGAGCGCGGCGCTGCTCTACACCGCCGGCTTCGGGCTGGCGCTCAACGATTTCCGGAACGCGCTGCACCTGTCCTCCGCCACGCTGACGGTCGCGCTCTATGTTTACGCCAACGAGCGCGGGCGCACGGATGTGGCTTTCGCCATCGCGAGCATCCTCATGCTGCTCACACTCCTCATCAACCTCACCGCAGCCTTCACGGGCCGCAGACTCAAAAAGAACGGAGGGAAACCGTAATATGCCGCAGTCTCCCGTCATTGAAGCAAAGGATCTGAATTTGTGGTACGGGCCGAACCACGCGCTCAAGGACATTTCCGTCTCCATTCCCGCGCATGAGATCACGGCCTTTATCGGGCCGTCCGGCTGCGGAAAATCGACCTTTCTGCGCACGCTCGACCGCATGAACGACCTCATTCCCAACGTGAGGATCACCGGAGAGGTGAATTTTAACGGCGCGGACATCTATGCGCCCGGCGTCGATGTGACGTGGCTGCGCAGCCGGATCGGCATGGTGTTTCAAAAAGCCAACCCCTTCCCCATGAGCATCTACGATAACGTGGCCTACGGCCCCCGCACGCACGGCGTGCGCAGCCGCGCGAAGCTCGACGAGATCGTGGAGGGCTCGCTGCGCTCCGCCGCCATCTGGGACGAAGTGAAGGACCGCCTGAAAAAGAGCGCGCTCGGCCTCTCCGGCGGCCAGCAGCAACGTTTGTGCATCGCCCGCGCGCTCGCCGTCGAACCGGAAGTGCTGCTCATGGACGAGTCCACGAGCGCGCTCGACCCCATCTCGACCTCGAAGATCGAGGACCTTGCGTGCGAGCTGAAGGACCGCTACACCGTCGTCATGGTGACGCACAATATGCAGCAGGCGGCGCGCATCTCCGACAACACAGCTTTCTTCCTGCTCGGCGAGCTGGTCGAGTTCGGCAAAACAGAGCGGATATTCTCCACGCCCGCGGACAAGCGGACGGAGGACTACATCACGGGGAGGTTCGGATAATGAGGAATAAATTCGACGAGCAGCTCTTGGAGCTCAAGCACGAGATGATCGAGATGGGCGCGCTGTGCGAGGAGGTCATCGCGCTCTCCAGCCGCGCTCTGACCGAAAACGACAAAGCCCTTGCCGCAAAAGTCGCGCCGCTCGACAGCGAGATCGACCAAAAGGAGCGCGGCATCGAAAATCTCTGCCTCAGGCTGCTGCTCCAGCAGCAGCCGGTCGCGCGCGACCTGCGGCAGATCTCCGCGGCGCTCAAGATGATCACGGACATGGAGCGCATCGGCGATCAGGCCGAGGACATCGCCGAGATCATCAGCTTTCTCCGCGGCCATCAGACCGAGGACAACGATCTTCTGCGCGAAATGGCGCGGGCAACGGTCCGCATGGTGACGGAAAGCGTTGACGCATACGTGAAATGTGATACAATACTGGCAGAGCAGGTCATCGCGGAGGACGACGCCGTGGACGAGTGCTTCGCGCAGGTCAAGTCCCGTCTGATCGACAAGATCGCGCGGGATCCCGCCGACGGCGAATACGCGCTCGACCTGCTGATGATCGCAAAATACTTTGAACGCATCGGAGACCACGCGACGAACATCGCCGAGTGGGTCATTTTCTCCGTCACGGGCGTTCACAAGGAGGGAGAGGGATGATCTGGTGCGTGGAGGACGACGCGAGCATCCGCGACATCGAGGTGTACGCGCTCACATCCACCGGCTTTGAGGCAAAGGGCTTTGCCGACGGCGACGCCTTTTGGGACGCCTTGCAGAAGGAGGACGCGCCGGAGCTGGCCGTGCTCGACGTGATGCTGCCCGGAACGGACGGCATCGAGCTGCTGCGCCGCATCCGCGCGAGCGCGCGCTTTGCCGAGCTGCCCGTCGTGATGGCGACCGCCAAGGGCGCGGAGTACGATAAAATCCATGGCCTTGATCTCGGCGCGGACTACTACCTTGCCAAGCCCTTCGGCGTGATGGAGTTCGTCTCCTGCATCAAGGCGGTGCTGCGCCGCAGTCGTCCCAGGACGGCGGAGGCGCTTCTGCGCAGCGGCGCGCTCACGCTCGACCCGGTCGAGCACACCGTCAGCGCGGACGGGCGGCGCGTGGAGCTTACATACAAGGAATTTGAGCTGCTGCGGCTCTTCCTCTCCCATCCCGGCATGGCCTTTACGCGCGATCAGCTCATGGAAAAGGTCTGGGGCATGGACTACTGCGGCGAGACGCGCACGGTGGATATGCACATCCGCACCCTGCGCCAGAAGTTAGGCGCGTGCGGCGAGCACGTCGAGACCGTGCGCGGCGTCGGCTACCGGTGGGAGGCGGAGAAGAAATGACGAAGAAAATCTTCCGCTCCATCCTCACCGTCGGCGTCGCGGTGCTCGTGAGCAGCCTGCTGCTCGTCATGGGCTGCTTCTACAGCTTCTATGAGGGGATGCAGGAGCGTCAGCTCGGCGACGAGCTGAGCATCGCCGCGGCCGCCGTGGAGACGAACGGCACGGCATACCTTGAAAAAATAAAATCCGACCGCTTCCGCGTCACCTGGATTGCCTCGGACGGTACGGTGCTCTACGACACGCAGGCCGACGCCGCGCTGATGGAGAACCATCTTGAGCGCGAGGAGGTCCGTGAGGCGCTGGAGGCCGGCGCGGGCAGCTCGAGCCGCTACAGCGCGACGCTGCTGCAAAAGACCGTCTACAGCGCCAGCCGCCTTACGGACGGCACGGTGCTGCGCCTGTCCGCCAGCCGCGCCACGATGGGCGCGCTGCTGCTCGGCGCGTTCCAGCCGATCCTGCTGGTCGTGATCGTGCTGCTCGTGCTCTCGAGCCTGCTCGCAAGCCGCCTTTCCAAGCGCATCGTCGAGCCGCTCAACGCGCTCGACCTTGAGCATCCGCTGGAAAACAACGCCTATGAGGAGCTCTCCCCGCTTCTGCGGCGCATCGACCGCCAGCGCAGGCAGATCGACGCCCAGCTCGCCGAGCTGCGGCAGAAAACGGACGAGTTTACGCAGATCACCGCCGGCATGAGCGAGGGGCTGGTCCTGCTCGACGAGAAGGGCGCGGTGCTCAACATCAATCCCGCCGCGCAGACGCTTTTCGGCGTGACGGGCGCGTGCGTCGGGCAGGATTTCCTGACCGTGGACCGCGAGCACTCCATGAGCCTTGCGCTCCGCGCGGCGATGGCCGACGGGCACAGCGAGGTCCGCGCCGAGCGCGGCGGGCGCGAGTATCAGTTCGACCTCAGCCGCATCGAGTCCGACGGCCGGGTGGTCGGTGCGGTACTTCTGGCCTTCGACATGACCGCGCAGGCCTTCGCCGAGCGCAGCCGCCGCGAATTCACGGCGAACGTATCGCACGAGCTGAAAACGCCGCTTCAGGGCATCATCGGCAGCGCCGAGCTGCTGGAAAACGGCATGGTCAAGCCGGAGGACGTTCCCCGCTTCGTCGGCCATATCCGCGCCGAGGCGCAGCGCCTTGTGACGCTCATCGGGGACATCATCCGTCTCTCCGAGCTGGACGAGGGCTGCGAGCTGCCGACGGAGACGGTCGATCTGCTCCCGCTCGCGCAGGAGGCCGCGGAAAATCTCCGCGGCGCGGCGGCTCAAAAGAACGTGACCGTCACCGTCACGGGCGAGGCCGCGCCGGTGAGCGGCGTGCGGCGTCTGCTCTATGAGATCGCCTACAACCTCTGCGACAACGCCATCAAGTACAACGTCGAGGGCGGCAGCGTGGAGATAAGCGTTTCTGCCGAAAACGGCGGCGCCTGCCTCACCGTGCGCGACACGGGCATCGGCATCCCGCCGGAGCACCAGAGCCGCATCTTCGAGCGCTTCTACCGCGTGGACAAGAGCCATTCCAAGGCGAGCGGCGGCACGGGACTGGGGCTGTCCATCGTCAAGCACGCCGTGGCGTACCACCGCGGCACGATCTCGCTGCGCAGCGAGGTCGGCAAGGGCACGGAGATCACTGTCCGTTTCCCGCAGGAAAAGTGAACACGGAAAACGGGAACGGGTCGTTCCCGTCCCGACCGGCAATGCGGCGGTTCTGAAGCTGCGCCGTCGATTGCCGCAAATAATAACGCTCCCTCCGCAAAAGACAGGCGCGGAGGGAGCGTTATTATGCCCGAAAGGGAAAATCAGGCTTTGATTTACAAAGATTTACAGATACTTCTGCATCCCGTCGGTCGCAAGGCCGGGATCGCCGGTGACGGAGACGGTGAACTTGACGCCGTGGTTGTTGCTGAAGCGGTTGAGCCAGTCGAGGAAATCGTCCGCCGCCTGATTGCAGTCGCCGCCGACGATCTTGAAGAGATTGTCGATAAAGATCTGGGAAATATCGTAATTGCCGGCGTACAGGCCGCTGACAAAGCCGCGCAGTCCCTCATAAGTGGTAATCTGATACTCGTCGGCAGAGAGCAGACGAACGTGATAATGGATGTCGAAGGTCATCGTGGACTTCGCCTCGATGCACACCACATTGCCGTGTTCCTCGGCAGCAGAGGCGTTGATCAGCTCGATCAGCTTTTTGGTCTTGCCGGTACCCTTTTCACCCATGATAAGTCTAACCATAAGAAATCACTCCTTTGCATAGCATCCGCGCCGCTGCGGCGCGGTATCCTTAAAGCAAGCATAGCACAGAATATCCGGTTTTGCAATGCGGAAAGTAAAATTTGCAATTTATTCATTTTGTGCGCTCAGGAGCAGCGCGAGAGCGGCGTCGGCGGCCCGCTCGCGGATCTCCGCGCGGGAGAGCGCGCCGAAGCGGCAGAGGCGGCAGGCCGTGCCCTCCGCGCCCGCGAGGGCGACGTAGACCGTGCCGACCTCATTGCCGCGGTCGTCGCGGCCGGGGCCTGCGACGCCGGTGACGGAGACGCCGTAATCCGCGCCGGTGATGCGGCGGACGCCCTCGGCCATCGCGCGGGCGACCGGCTCGCTGACCGCGCCGTATTCGTCGAGCAGGGCCTGCGGCACGCCGAGAACGCGCGCCTTGACCGCGTTCGTGTAGCTCACCACGCCGCCGAGGAAGATCTGCGAGGCGCCGGCAAGGTCGGTCATGCGCTTGGCGATCAGCCCGCCGGTGCAGCTCTCCGCCGCGGCGAGAGTCCGCCCCTGTTCGCGCAGCAGCGCGGAAACGGCCCGTTCGGGGGTAAGATGCTCAGACATGGAACCGCCCCCCTTACAGCTTCACACGCACGCGCTCGCGTCCCGCCATCGCGCGGCCGCAGAGCGCGTCGATGTCCAGCGCGGCCTCCAGCTCGCGGACCTCCTCGACGTGGGGCTTTGTTTTGGGATGGCGTGGGGTAAAGACCGTGCAGCAGTCCTCGTATGGCAGAATGGAGGTGTCGAACGTGCCGATCCTGCGGGAAATTCTGATGATCTCCTCCTTGTCCATGCCGATGAGCGGGCGGAGAACGGGGAGATCGACCACGTCCTCGCTCACGCGCAGCGCCTCCATCGTCTGGCTCGCGACCTGCCCGAGACACTCGCCGGTGACGAGCGCCCCGGCGCGTACCTCGTCGGCCACGCACTGGGCAAGGCGCATCATGAAGCGGCGCATGATGAGCGTGAAGTGATCCTCGGGGCAGTTCGCGCGGATCTGCTCCTGAATTTCGGTGAAGGGCACGATGTGGACGGTCAGCCGCCCGCACCACGGCGTGAGGAGCTTTGCCAGCTCGAGCACCTTCTCCTTCGCCGCGTCGGAGGTGTAGGGCGGGGAGAAAAAGTGGACCATTTCGAGCGACACGCCGCGCTTGGCCATCATGTAGGACGCGACCGGCGAGTCGATGCCGCCAGAGAGCAGCGACACGGCGCTGCCGCCCATGCCGATGGGCAGTCCGCCCGCGCCCGCCTCGGCGGGGCCGTGGACGTAGGCCGCGTCGTCGCGGATCTCGATATACACCGTCAGCTCGGGGTCGTGGACGTTGACCGCGCAGTTGGGGAACGCCTGATGCAGCGCGCCGCCGACCTGCTGAGAGAGCTGGATGGAGGTGAGCGGGAAGGTTTTGTCCGCGCGCTTGCTCTCGACCTTGAAGTCCTTCGCGCGGGCAAATTCGCCGGCAAGATAGGTCTTTGCCGTGGTGATGACGGCCTGCACGTCCTTCGCGCAGGGCAGGGCACGGCTGACCGCGATGACGCCGAACACCTGCTTGCAGGCCGCGTAGGCCGCGGCGAGGTCGCTCTCGTCGTTCACAGGCTCAACGTAGATGGTGCTCTGCTTTGAATAGATGCGGAAGCTGCCGCACTTCGCCGTGCGGCGGCGCAGGTTTCCGATCAGCTTATCCTCAAAGCTGCGGCGGTTGAGTCCCTTGAGGACCACCTCGCCGAGCTTGCATAAGATCATTTCACGCATTTGGTTTTGTCTCCTCGTTGTTGGTTTCAGTCAGGTCGTTTTCTTTCTTCGCGTGCCTGCCGGAGAGCAGGCCGAGCGTCAGGCACAGCGGCTCGACGGCGGCAAGCAGCGCGCCGCCGATGTAATAGCCTGCCGTCAAGGGCGCGGCAAACGCGCTCAGTCCAGCGAGCACGGGAGCCGTCGGCATACCCCACCACATGGCGACGATGTTCCCGCTGCCGAACTCCGGTGCGAACAGGAAAGCGGCGGCGTTGAGCGCATAGAGCGCCATCGCGGCGTTCCAGCAGAGATTTCTGGCGGGCGGCTCCTTCGGACGCAGTCCCCAGCCGAGGGCGAACGCCGGCAGTGCGATGAACAGCAGTCCCAGCACGAGCCCGCAGGACGAGCGGAACGTGAAGGTCGAGATCGAGCCGAACGCGGCGATGAGCAGCAGGAGGAACGCGGCGCAAAGCGCGATGTGGGTGAGCAGGACGATGGCGGAAAGGCGCATGATCTCGTACTTTTTCATTATCCCTCTCCTCTCAGGATGTCGGTGTTGCGGTACTGGATGGCTTCGGCGAGGTGGTGGGTCTCGATGCTTTCGCTGCCGTCGAGGTCGGCGATGGTGCGCGCGACGCGCAGGAGCTTGTCGTGGCTGCGGGCGGTAAGGCCGAGGCGGTCGAACGCGCCCTTGAGGAGCTTCTCGCCCGCCGCGTCGAGCCCACAGAACTTGCCGACCATCGGCGCGGTCATGTAGGCGTTGCAGGTGACGTTCGTGCCCGCGAAGCGGGCCTTCTGCACCTCCCGCGCGGCGTTGACGCGCCCGCGCACGGCGGCGGAGGGCTCGGCCTCCTCGCGCCGGCGCATGGCCTCGAACTCCACCGACGGAACGCTCACCTGCAAGTCCATACGGTCGAGCAGCGGTCCGGAGATCTTGGAGACGTACTTCTCCACATCCTTCGGCGAGCAGCGGCAGCGCCCGGAGGGGTGGCCGTACCAGCCGCAGCGGCAGGGGTTCATTGCGCCGACGAGCATGAAGCGGCTCGGCAGGGTGACGCTGCCCGCGGCGCGGGTGATGGTCACCTCGCCGTCCTCGAGCGGGGCGCGGAGGGATTCGAGCACGTCGCGGTGGAACTCGGGAAACTCGTCCAGAAACAGCACGCCGTGATGGGCGAGGGAGATCTCGCCGGGAGAGAGCGTCCTGCCGCCGCCGGACATCGCCGAGGCGGAGAGCGTGTGGTGCGGCGCGCGGAACGGGCGCTGTGTGAGCAAGGGGCGCCTGCTGTCGGTCAGGCCCGCGACCGACCAGATCTCGGTGGACTCCAGCGCCTCCTCATGCGTCATGTCGGGCAGGATGGAGGGCAGCCGCCGCGCGAGCATGGATTTTCCCGCGCCTGGCGAGCCGATGAGCAGGACGTTGTGGCTCCCGGCGGCGGCGATCTCCAGCGCGCGCTTGACGTTCTCCTGCCCCATCACGTCGGCGAAGTCGGGAACGCTGTCCGCCTCGGCGGACGGCTCCCAATGCGGGGTGGGAGCGATCCGCCGCTCACCGCGCAGGTGCGCTAAAAGCTGCGGCGCGGTTTCCACGCCGTAGACGGTCAGCCCGTCGGCGAGCGTGGCCTCGGCGGCGTTCGCCGCAGGAACGTAGAGCGCTTTCACGCCCGCGCGGGCCGCGGCCATCGCCATCGGCAGCACGCCGTTGACCGGACGCAGCGCGCCGGTGAGCGACAGCTCGCCGATAAAGGCGGCGGACGGGTCGGGCGCGTCGATCTCCCCCTCTCCGGCAAGGATGCCCAGCAGCAGGGGCAGGTCGTAGACCGTTCCCTCCTTCCTGCGGCTCGCGGGCGCGAGGTTGACCGTGATGCGGCTGACGGGGAACCTCGCCCCGCAGTTTTTGATGGCGGCGCGCACACGCTCGCGCGCCTCCTTTACCGCCGTGTCGCCAAGCCCCACGACGTCGAACGCGGGCAGCCCGCCCGAGAGGAAGCACTCCACCGTGACCTCGTAGCCGGAAATGCCCTGCAAGCCGAGGGAACGCACCGTTGTGACCATACGCCGTCGTCCTTTCCTGTCTGTTTTCTGCCGTTCAGTTTACCACAGTTTCCCTTATATGGCAAGCGCGGCGCAACAGGGGAGAGGAAAAGGAATGATATCCTGCAAAAGTGCTTTTTACATATAGATAATTTGAATAATAAATTGCAAAAATGTGGCAACTATTCGGAAATATAAATTTTATCTTACAAATTAGTGAATGTTTTTTGCAAAAGGGGCGTTTACAGGCTGTGAAAATCGTGCTATGATAACAGCGTCAGTTTTTGCGTAACAGCGCGAACGAACGCCGTCCCCCGACGGCGAATACAACAGGAGGTTTCATTTATGGCAAGAAAAATGAAGTCTATGGACGGCAACAATGCTGCCGCGCACGTATCGTATGCGTTCAGCGAAGTCGCCGCGATCTACCCCATCACTCCCTCAAGTCCCATGGCCGACTTTGTTGACCAGTGGAGCGCCAACGGCCTGAAGAACATCTTCGGCACCCGCGTAAAGGTCGTCGAGATGCAGTCCGAGGCTGGCGCGGCCGGCGCGGTACACGGCTCGCTCGGCACCGGCGCCCTGACGACCACCTACACGGCGTCCCAGGGCCTGCTGCTGATGATCCCGAATATGTACAAGATCGCAGCCGAGCAGCTCCCCTGCGTGTTCCATGTTTCCGCGCGCACCGTTTCCACCCACGCGCTGAACATCTTCGGCGACCACTCCGACGTGATGGCCTGCCGTCAGACCGGCTTCGCCATGCTCTGCGAGGGCAACGTGCAGGAGGTCATGGATCTCTCCCCCGTCGCCCATCTGGCGGCGTTGAGCGGCAAGGTGCCCTTCATCAACTTCTTCGACGGCTTCCGCACCAGCCACGAGATCCAGAAGATCGCGGTGTGGGACTATAAGGACCTCGCCGAGATGTGCGACATGGACGCGGTGAAGGCGTTCCGCGAGCACGCGCTCAATCCCGAGCATCCCGCCATGCGCGGCAGCCACGAGAACGGCGACACGTTCTTCCAGCACCGCGAGGCCTGCAACCAGTTCTATGACGCGCTGCCCGAGGTCGTCGAGCAGTATATGGACAAGATCAACGCCAGGCTCGGCACCGACTATAAGCTCTTCAACTACTACGGCGCGGCCGACGCCGACCGCGTGATCATCGCGATGGGCTCCATCTGCGACGTGGCCGAGGAGGTCATCGACTATCTCAACGCCCACGGCGAGAAGGTCGGCCTTATCAAGGTCCGCCTGTACCGTCCGTTCAAGGCCGAGCGTCTGCTCGAAGCCATTCCCGCGACCTGCAAGAAGATCGCCGTGCTCGACCGCACGAAGGAGCCCGGCGCGCAGGGCGAGCCGCTCTACCTCGACGTGGTCACCGCTTTGGCCAACGCCGGCAGGACCGGCATTGAGGTCATCGGCGGCCGCTACGGCCTCGGCAGCAAGGACACTCCGCCGGCCTCCGTGTTCGCCGTTTACAGCGAGCTGGCCAAGGCACAGCCCAGGCGTCAGTTCACCATCGGCATCGTGGACGACGTGACCGGCCTTTCCCTGCCCGAGGACAGGGACTGCCCGAACACCGCGGCGGAGGGCACCATCGAGTGCAAGTTCTGGGGCCTCGGCGGCGACGGTACGGTCGGCGCGAACAAGAACTCCATCAAGATCATCGGCGACCACACCGACAAGTACG
>CAVKBJ010000063.1:0-20674 GCA_963654505.1 Lachnospiraceae bacterium | reverse complement strand
GACTATCTTTCCACCACGCCGAAGGCCGAGGGGTCGTCGGGGAGTCTGCTGCAGGCCACACAGAAAAACTGAGCGAGGAAAAGCGTTCCGCGAGAGCGGAACGCTTTTTTTGTCAGGGCTTGCCGCAGCCGCCTTTTTCGCTCAGCGAGCAGGAGGAGCGAAAGCCGCAGGCGTTGCACTTGTTGTTCGGGTCGCGGGCGACCGCGCCGCTCAGAAAGGCGCGCGCCGCGTCCTCCGGCGGGCCGGAGAAGGTCGGAAAGAGCAGAATGCCCGCGGCGGCGGTCTCGAGCCGTTCATCGCCCGGCAGCGGGCCGCACACGAGCGCGTCCACGCCGTACCGCTCGAGCTGCGCGACGGCGGCGGAGGCGTCCCTGCCCTCGCGGGGGACGAAAAAGCTGCGGACGATGATGCCGTGGTCGTCCTCGAAGAACTGAAAGCCCTCGAAGGCGGACAGAGAGGCGGCGGTGCGTCCGTTTTGAACGGGAACGGCGATGCGCATGGCGGTTTCCTCCTTTATCGCTTGAAGCGCTCGGCGGCGCGGACGGCGCGCAGAAGATCGTCGAGCGTGCGGGTGTAGTCAGTGCGGCTGCGCGCCTTGGCTTCGGCGCGCGGGACGGCGAGACGGTTGATGCTGAAAATGGCGCTCACGCCGGCGTCGTAGGCTCCGTAGGCGTCGTCTGCCACGTCGCCGACGATGGCGAATACCGGAACGCCCCGCGCCCTTGCGCGGCGCGCGACGCCGCCCACGACCTTGCCGAGGGTGCTCTGCGCGTCGATGCGCCCCTCGCCGGTGAGGACGAGGTCCGCGTCCGTGAGCAGCGCGTCGAAGCCCACCACGTCGAGCACGACTTCGATGCCGCGGCGCAGCTCCGTGCCCAGAAGGGCGACGCAGCCCGCGCCGAACGCGCCCGCCGCGCCGGCTCCGGGGAGGTCGGCGACCGAAACGCCCGGCTCGCGGCGGAACGCCTCGTCCAGCGCGCGGAGCTGACGGTCGAGCAGGAGGACGGTTTCCTCGTCCGCGCCCTTCTGCGGGGCAAAGACGAAGGCCGCGCCGTCGGGCCCGTGCATGGGATTGGTGATGTCGCACATGGCGAGCACGGGGACGCCGCGAAGCCGTTCCCGCGCGGCGGAAACGTCGATGCGGGCGATGCGGTCGAGCGTCGCGCCGACGGGAACGAAGTCTCTGCCGCTGTCGTCGGTGAAGCGGACGCCCAGCGCCGCGGCACAGCCGCAGCCGCCGTCGTTCGTGGCGCTGCCGCCGAGCCCGAGCACGATGCGCCGCGCGCCGCGGTCTATCGCGTGGGCGATGAGCTGCCCGACGCCGTAGGTCGTGGTGACGCATGGGTCCTTGCGCCCGGCAACGAGCGGAAGCCCCGCCGCGGCGGCTGTCTCAAGGACCGCTGTGCCGCCCGGAAGCAGGCCGTAGGCCGCGTCGATCGGTTCGCCGTAGGGGTTTTGCACACCGGAGACGGTCACGCGCTCGCCGCCGCAGGAATCGAGAAAGCAGTCCACCGTCCCTTCGCCGCCGTCGGCAACCGGAAGGGCTACGACCTCGCAGCCGGGGAAAAAGCGAGGGATGCGCTCGCGCGCGATGGCGCAGATGTCGCGGCTGGGCAGCGAGCCCTTGAAGGAGTCGGAGATCACGATGCACTTTTTCATGCGCTTATCCTCCTGTGTCTTGCGTTTCCTATAGTATATGCGGGATGCGCGTGTGATTCAAGCCTTTTTCCGCGGGAAAAGAATATGGGATTGGCAGAATGCACAAAATGAAGTGGGCAATTAGTGCATAATTGCGGATATTTGCCGCTTGACTTTAAAGCTTTAAAGGATTATACTCCGAACATCAAATGAGTTCACCCCACGGGGCGGACGGAAAGGAACCCGCAATGCTGCGCAACAAGACGATCCGCTATTATTCCTTTATCGCGTCCCGCTTTGCGGGCCGCTACTTTAGCCTGCCCTTTCGATACCGCCGGTGAGAGGAAAACGTGATTTGCAAAGCCTGTAAGCTGTGAGCAAAGCGGTTTCGTCCAACGGACGGGGCCGCTTATTTAATTTGTTCAAAAAAGAAAAGGAGAATTACCATGAAGAAGAAACTGCTTGCCCTGCTGCTTTCCGCAGCGATGTGCCTGAGCCTTGCCGCCTGCGGCCAGACGGCGGACACCACCGACACCACCACCACTACCGATACCGCCGACACGAGCGGCGACGCCGTGACCTATACCGTCGGCATCTGCCAGCTCGTGCAGCACGACGCGCTCGACGCCGCCACGCAGGGCTTCATCGACGCGCTCAACGAGGCGCTGCCCGGCCAGGTCGAGTTTGAGGAGAAGAACGCCTCCGGCGAGCCGAACAACTGCGCCACCATCGTCAACGGCTTTGTTTCCGAGGGCGTGGACCTCATCATGGCGAACGCCACTCCCGCGCTGACCGCCGCGGCCTCCGCCACCGCGGACATTCCCATCCTCGGCACCTCCGTCACGGCCTACGGCGTTGCGCTGGACATTGACGATTTCTCCGGCACCGTCGGCGGCAACATCTCCGGCACCTCCGACCTTGCCGATCTGGAGAAGCAGGCCGCGATGATCACCGAGTGGTTCCCCGAGACGCAGAAGGTCGGCCTGCTGTTCTGCTCCGGCGAGGCCAACTCCCGTTACCAGATCGAGGAGGTCGCCAGGCACCTCGCCGATCAGGGCATCGAGACCAAGGAATTTGCCTTCACCGACACCAATGACGTAACCTCCGTGACGCAGGCTGCCTGCGACTGGTCCGACGTGATCTACGTTCCCACCGATAACATCGCCGCCGCGAACACCGAGGCCATCGCGAACGTCGCCGTTCCCGCCGGGACGCCGATCATCGCCGGCGAAGAGGGCATCTGCAAGGGCTGCGGCGTGGCCACCCTTTCCATCAGCTACTACGACCTCGGCGTGACCACCGGTAAGATGGCCGCCAGGATCCTCACCGGCGAGGCCGACATTTCCACCATGCGCGTCGAGTTCACCACCGCAACGCCGAAGTACAACGCCTCCATGTGCGAGACGCTCGGCATCACCCCGCTGGAGGGCTACACCGCCATCGAAGAGTAAGCGGATCGAGCACCTGCGATGGGAGAGGGGCGGCGCCCCTCTCCCGTAACGAAGTATTTGGAGGAAATGAACGATGAGTTTTCTGACGTCGCTGTTCAACGCGCTGCCCGGCGCGGTCGCGCAAGGGCTGATCTGGGGCATCATGGCGATCGGCGTGTATATCACCTTCCGCATCCTTGACGTGGCCGACCTGACCGTGGACGGCTCGCTCGCCACCGGCGGCGCGACCTGCGTGATGCTCATTCGCGCGGGCTGGAACCCGTGGCTGGCGATTTTGTGCGCCATGCTCGCCGGTATGCTCACGGGCCTTGTCACGGGCCTTTTTCACACGAAGTGCGGCATCCCCGCGATCCTCGCCGGTATCCTCACGCAGCTCGCGCTCTACTCGGTCAACCTGCGCATTATGGAGAGCAAGGCCAATCAGGCCCTCAGCGTGGATAAATATCCGCTGATCGTCTCCCAGCGCTACGTGCGCGAGTTTTCCGCCGGTGCGCTGACGAAAAATCCGCTGCCGCTGCTGCTGCTCTTTACCGTGGTGCTGATCGCCGTGCTTTACTGGTTCTTCGGCACGGAGAAGGGCTGCTCGCTGCGTGCGACCGGGGCCAATCCGAACATGGCCCGCGCGCAGGGCATCGACACCAGCGCCAACGTGGTGCTGGGGCTGATGATCTCCAACGGCCTTGTGGCGCTCTCCGGCGCGCTGCTCTCCCAGTATCAGGGCTCGAGCGACGTGCAGATGGGGCGCGGCGCGATCGTCATCGGCCTTGCCGCCGTCATCATTGGCGAGGTCATCTTTGGGAAACTCTTCAGGAATTTCGGACTGAAGCTCTTTGCCGTCGCCATCGGCGCGATCATCTACTACATTGTATTGCAGGTCGTGCTCCAGCTCGGCCTCAACACCAACGACCTCAAGCTCGTCACGTCGCTGATCGTGGCGGTGTTCCTCGCCATTCCGCACTGGAAGGGCAGGATGTTCCGCGCCAAAGCGCCGGCCGCGCAGAAAGGGGAGAACTGAGATGCTGGAACTGAAAAACATCCGCAAGACCTTCAACCCCGGCACCATCAACGCCAAGACCGCGCTCGACGGCTTGAACCTCACGCTCGCCGACGGCGACTTCGTCACCGTCATCGGCGGCAACGGCGCGGGCAAGTCCACGATGCTCAACGCCATCGCGGGCGTTTTCCCGGTGGACTCCGGCTCCATTCTGATCGACGGGCAGGACGTCACCAAGCTATCCGAGCACAGGCGCGCCGCGCTGCTCGGCCGTGTGTTCCAAGATCCCATGATGGGCACCGCCCCGACCATGATGATCGAGGAAAATCTCGCCCTCGCCGCCCGCCGCGGCCAGCGCCGCGGACTCAGGTGGGGCATCACGCCGCTTGAGCGAGCGGACTATAAGGAGCTGCTGCGTACCCTCGACCTCGGACTGGAGGAGCGGCTGACGAGCAAGGTCGGCCTGCTCTCCGGCGGCCAAAGGCAGGCGCTGACGCTGCTCATGGCGGCGCTCAAGCAGCCGAAGCTGCTGCTCCTTGACGAGCACACCGCCGCGCTCGATCCCAAGACGGCGGCGAAGGTGCTCGAACTGTCCGACCAGATCGTGCAGGAAAACAAGCTCACCACGCTGATGATCACGCACAACATGAAGGACGCCATCGCCCACGGCAACCGGCTCATCATGATGGACGCGGGGCGCGTGGTGGTGGACATCTCCGGCGAGGAAAAGAAAAAGCTCACCGTGCCCGACCTGCTCGCGCTGTTCTCCAGCGCCAGCGGCTCGACCGAGGCGAACGATAAGCTGCTGCTTTCCTGAGAGATTTCGTTTCCTTTCGTTAAAAACAGGGCTTGACCTGTTATAAAAATACCGTTGGCCGGTGGTTTAGCCTCCTCCCGGTCAACGGTATTTTTTTATCGCTTTATGAAGAGATCAGCGCAGTACGCAGACGGTCCCGACGCCCAGCAGGCGGCACAGCTCCACCTTTTCGGCGATGTCCGTCTCGCTTTCGTACCAAACGACCGTAACAGAGCCGTCCTTTTCCGTGCGGTAGCCGCAGGTGCTCTCGTGCTGCGCCGAACGGTGCGTGTGCAGCGTCCCCTCGGAGAGCAGCTCGATCAGCTCGCCCTCAGTCAGCTCGCGCGAGTCCGTCACGGCCCCGTCGCGGGTCACCTGCAGCAGCGGCACGGCGCACAGCGCCACGCTGCCGCCCTCGCCCGCGCGAACCGCCGCCGCGTAGACCTCCTCCATCGGTGCGCGCGGGCTGACCGGCACGCTGCCGGTTTCCTCGGTGATGCTCTTGACCGTCACGCAGTCGGCCGGCGCGCTGTCGGACGCGGCCTCCGTGACCTTGACGGCGGCGTGCAGCCGGTCGTAGGTGCGCAGCAGAACGGCGGCCGCCTGCTCGCGCGTCGCCTCTTTTTTCGGCTCGAAGCTGTAGTCGTCCACGCCGGTGATGAGGCCCATACGGTAGGCGAGGGCAACGTAGCCCCGCGCCACGGAAACGTCGGAAAACGGGCAGTCGTCCGCCGCTGTGCCCGAGAGCACGGAAAAGCCCAGCGCGCGCACGGTCATCTTCGCCATCTCCTCGCGGGTGAGGGCGTCGTTCGGACGGCACTGGCGGCTCTCGCCCGTCAGCGCGCCGTGGGCGTAGGCGGTCTCCATCGCGCTGTAGTACCACTTCGCCGTGTCCTGATTGTCGGTAAAGCTCCCCATCTCCGGCGCGATGAGCTCCCAGCCCATCAGCCGGCAGAGCGCCGTGGCGTAGGCCGCGCGGGTCATTGTCCGTCCGAGACCGAATTTTCCGCCGCCGACGCCTTGCAGCAATCCGTACTGCACGCAGCGCTGAATGCTCTGCGCCGCCCAATGGTTCGCGGGCACGTCGGAAAAGCCCGCCGTGCCTGCCGCGCCGACGTTCAGCGTCAGCAGCAGCGAGAGCGTGAGTGCCGTCAGGCACCTTGCAAAACGCATCATGTGCTCCTCCTGTCCTTCCCGATGCTTCGCGCGGAGCGCACTGCGCTCCGCGCGAATGGCTTATTGCCGGTTCTCAGTAATTCTCGGCGTGGATCTCAAAGTAGCTTTGCGGGTGGCTGCAGGTCGGGCAGACCTCGGGCGCCTTGACGCCGACGACGATGTGGCCGCAGTTGCGGCACTCCCAAACCTTGACCTCGCTCTTTTCAAAGACCCTGGACGTCTCTACGTTGCGGAGCAGCGCGCGGTAGCGCTCCTCGTGGTGCTTTTCGATCTCGCCGACCAGACGGAATTTCTGTGCAAGCTCGGGGAAGCCCTCCTCCTCGGCGGTTTTCGCGAAGCCCTCGTACATATCCGTCCACTCGTAGTTTTCTCCCAGCGCGGCGGAGAGAAGGTTTTCCGCCGTATCGCCGATGCCGTTGAGTTCCTTGAACCAGAGCTTGGCGTGCTCCTTCTCGTTCTCCGCCGTTTTGAGGAAGAGCGCGGCGATCTGCTCGTAGCCCTCCTTCTTGGCCTTGGAGGCGAAGAAGGTGTACTTGCTGCGCGCCTCCGACTCGCCGGAAAAGGCCGTGCGGAGGTTCTGCTCCGTTTTGGTGCCGGAATATCTGTTCTTTTCGTTCATGCGTTTTTCCCCTTTCTAAAATTGCTGCATAAATGCAGTATGTGCGGCTGCACGCCGGTCTATGTCCCCTTGCGCGTTTCTTACGGCAGGGGGATCTCCTTGATGTCAAAGAGCGTTTTCAGCTCGACCGAGGTGCGCGAGTCGCCGTAGGACTTGATCTCGGCGAGCAGCGCGTCAAGCTCTTTCGTGTCGCGCACGGCGAACTGGAGCAGCGCGTTGAACACGCCGATGACGTGATGGTGGCTGATGACCGCGGGGCTTTGAGCGCAGAACGCACAGAACGCGCCGTACTTCTCCGGTTCGAGCGACACGGAGATGAAGCCGGTGATGTTGCAGTCGAGCCGCGTGCGGTCAATGTCGATGCGGTAACTGCGGATCACGCCGCATTCCTCCATGCGGCGGATGCGCTCGGATACGGCGGGCGGCGTCAGCCCGACCTGATCGCCGATATGGCGCAGGGTGCAGCGGCTGTCAGCTTGCAGGATGTTGAGGATCTGATAGTCGGTTCGATCCATAGTCGTTCTCTCTTTCTTCCTCTGCCCTCACATGATTTTGCCGCGCTTGACGACGGTCTTGGCAAGGTTGCTGCCGAAGCGGTAGCAGATATAGTCGAGGTCGGGCGCGTCCCAGATGACGAGGTCGCCGAGTTTGCCCGCTTCGAGCGTGCCGGTCTTATCGGCAAGGTCGATCGCCGCCGCGCCGTTGAGCGTCACGGCGGTGAGCACCTCCTCGGGCGTGAGCCTGTACTTCAGGCAGCCGAGGTTGATGACGAACTGCATATTCAGGCACGGGCAGGAGCCGGGGTTGAAGTCCGTCGCCATCGCGACCGGCACGCCGGCGGCGACCATGTCGCGCGCGGGCGCGAACACCGCGCCGAGGTTGAAGCTTGTCGCGGGCAGCAGGCACGCGATCACGCCGCCCTTTGCCATCGCCGCGATGCCCTCCGGCGGGCAGACGATCAGATGCTCGGCCGAGATCGCTCCCAGCTCGCCGGCGAGCTGAGAGCCGCCGATGGCTTCGATCTCGTCGGCGTGGATCTTCGGGCGCAGACCGTATTTGAGGCCCGCTTTGAGTACCTGACGGGACTCCTCCGCCGTGAAGGTGTCCGCCTCGCAGAACACGTCGCAGAACTTTGCGACGCCCTGTTCCTTCACGCGGGGCAGCATCTCCTCGCAGACAAGGCGGATATACTCCGCGCGGTTCGCCTTGTACTCCGCGGGCACGAGGTGCGCGCCCATGAAGGTCGCGACCAGATCCATCGGATGGTGCTCGTTGAGGTCGCGGATGACCTCCAGCGCCTTGAGCTCGTGTTCGGTGGCGAGGCCGTAGCCGCTCTTGGCTTCGCAGGTGGTGGTGCCGAAGGACATCATCTCGTCGAGCGCTTTCGACGCCTTGGCGGCAAGCTCCTGCTCCGTGGCCTTGCGCGTGGCGTTGGTGGTGGACTGGATGCCGCCGCCCGCGTTCTGGATCTCCAGATAGGTCTTGCCGTGGAGCTTCATGCCCAGCTCGTTCTGCCGCCAGCCGCCGAAAATGAGGTGCGTGTGCGCGTCCACAAGGCCGGGGGTGACGAGATTTCCACCGGCGTCCACGACCTCGCCCTCGCAGGCGGGGGCCTCGCCGCCGCCGACGGCGGTGATCACGCCGTCCTCGATCAGCACCCATGCGTCCTTGAGAAATTTGATCTTTCCCTGCTCTGCGCCGCGATGGGCCGTCTTGCCCTCGGGCGTCGCCAGCAGGCCGATGTTTTTCACCAGCAATTTTTTCATAAAGATGGTTCCTTTCTGTACGTTAAAGGGACTTTGCTTCATAATAACACAAAAAGGGGCATATTGCTATGCCCCTTTTTGATTTTATTTTTTTCAGTGCTTCATGCCCTTGACCGCGTCGGCGACGACGGCGTCGTCCGCGAGGTACGGCATGGTGATGTGGTCGTGGCCCTCGTACATCTTGTTGTACTCGGCGACCGTGGTCATGGCGTTCTCATTGCGCGCCCAGCTGCGGCGGGCAACGCCGACCATGGTATCCCACGGCATGGACATACGCAGGATGGTGTCCACGCGCTCGGAGCCGTCGAGCACCATGCCGAAGCCGCCGTTGATGGCGCGGCCGATGCCCGTGCCGCCGCCGTTGTGCAGAGCGATATAGCTCATGCCGCGGGCCGCGTTGCCGGCGTAGCACTGCGTGGCCATCTCGGCCATGATGTTCGAGCCGTCCTTGATGTTGCTCGTCTCACGGAAGGGCGCGTCGGTTCCGCCGGTGTCGTGATGGTCGCGGCCAAGGATAACGGGACCGATCTCACCGTTGCGGACCATCTCATTGAACTTGAGCGCGAGGTTCATGCGGCCCATCGCGTCCTGATAGAGGATGCGGCACTGGGTGCCGACGACGAGCTTGTTCTTCTCCGCGTCGCGGACCCAGACGTAGTTATCGAAGTCCTGATAGCGGCGGTTGTGTGCCTTGATATACTCCGCGGCAGCCACGTCGGTCTTGTGCAGATCTTCGGGCTTGCGGCTCAGGCAGCACCAGCGGAACGGGCCGTAGCCGAAGTCGAACAGGCAGGGGCCGAGGATATCCTCGACGTAGGACGGGAAGATGAAGCCGTCGAGGTCGTTCTCGCCGTTCTTGCAGATGCTCTTGATGCCGGTGTCGTACACGGCCTTGAGGAAGCTGTTACCGTAGTCGAAGAAGTAGGTGCCGCGCTCGTGGAACTTGCAGATCATCTCATAGTGATGCTGGAGCGTCTTGTCAACGAGCTTGCGGAAGCCCTCGGGGTCCTTATCGAGCATCTCGGTGCGCTGGGCGAAGGTGAGGCCCTGCGGGCAGTAGCCGCCGTCGTAAGGAACGTGGCAGGAGGTCTGGTCGCTCATGAGATCGACGTGGACGTTGTGCTCATAGAGGTACTCGAGCAGATCGACGATGTTGCCGCAGTAGGCGACGGCGCAGGCCTTGCCCGCCTTCTGGTGCTCAAGGGCGATCTTCGTCGCTTCCTCGAGGGAGTCGGTGCGGTGGCTGACCCAGCCCTGCGTATAGCGCGTGTCGATACGGGAATCATCGACCTCGGCAATGATGGACGCAGCGCCGGCAATCTCAGCCGCCTTGCCCTGCGCGCCGCTCATGCCGCCGAGACCCGCGGAGATGAACAGACGGCCGGCGAGGTCCTTATCGTTGGGGATGCCGAGCTTCAAGCGACCGGCGTTGAGCAACGTATTGAACGTGCCGTGGACGATGCCCTGGGGGCCGATATACATCCAGCCGCCGGCGGTCATCTGACCGTAGTTGGCGACGCCGAGCGCGGCGGCGCGGTTGAAGTTTTCCTGATCGTCAAAGGTGCCGACCATCAGGCCGTTGGAGATGATGACGCGCGGCGCGAGCTTATGGGAGTGGAACAGGCCCAGAGGATGGCCGGACATGACCACCAGCGTCTGCTCGTCGGTCAGCTCCTCAAGATACTTCTTGATGAGACGGTACTGCATCCAGTTCTGGCAGACCTGACCGGTCTCGCCGTAGGTGACCAGCTCGTAGGGATAGAGTGCAACGTCAAAGTCGAGGTTATTGTCGATCATGACCTGAATGGCGCGGCCCTCGATGCACTTGCCCTTGTACTCGTCGATGGGCTTGCCGTAGAGCTTGCCCTCAGGGCGGAAGCGGTAGCCGTAGATGCGGCCGTGCTCCTCGAGCTCGGCGGCGAACTCCCTGGCCATCTGCGCGTGATGGTCGGGGTGGATGTAACGCAGAGCGTTCTTGATGGCGAGCGCCTTGTCGGCCTCGCTCAGGTGGGACTCGCGGCGGGGGGCGCGGCGATAGCCGGCTTCCATCTTCGGATACTCGGGAAGATCGTAGTCCAGCTTGATCGTCATGGCCTGGTCAGCTAAATTGATCATGGATGATTCCTCACTTTCTGAATTTTTTTCGGTTTGTCTTAACTTTCTCTTTCCCGCGCAAAAAAACTTGTGCAATTTGCTTTACATCTTGCATTATAACAAGAACCTGCTATAATGAAAAGAACTTCTATTATATTGTTGCCATACTTTTTCAGTATATCGCATAAAGGGGAGACTTCCTATGACCATTCGCCAGCTTGAATACTTCCGCGCGGTCGCGGAGGGGCGCAGCATCTCCGCCGCCGCCCGTGCGCTGCACGTTGCCCAGCCGCCCATCTCGCGCCAGATCGCCCAGCTTGAGGACGAGCTCGGCGTGCAGCTCTTTGAGCGCGAGAGCCGCGGCATGAGGCTCACCGAGGCAGGGCAGGCGCTCTACCGGCAGAGCCGGCAGCTTTTCCTGAACCTCCGCCGCGTGGAGGAGAACGTCCGCAGCATCGGAGCGGGGGAGGGCGGGCGCATCAACGTCGGCGTCATCTACTCCGCCATGCCCTACGCCCTGCACTATTTAGAGGAATACCACGCCCGCTACCCGAAGGTGGAGTTTTATATCCGTCTCGGCTCCCCGCAGGATCTTCTGAACGACCTTGACCGCGGCGAGCTGCACGTCCTCTTTCTGCGCCGCTCCACGCAGGAGTCCGGCGGACTGCACGAGCGCATCCTCGGAGAGGACGCGCTGGAGCTGATCATGACCGCCGCGACCGATCCCGCGCCGGAGCTGAGCGAGGTGCCCATCGAACGGCTGCGCGGCGTGCCGATGTGCCTGCTGCGCTCGGACGACCTCTGGGGCTATAACGACTACTTAATGAAGGAGTGCCGCCGCAGCGGCTTCGAGCCGAGTATGCCCTGCCAATGCTATGATACCCCGATGGCGATGCAGTTAGTCCGCTCGGGCTTCGGCATCAGCTTTCTGCCGCACTCCATCGTCGAGACGCACCCAAACTCCGGCATTTACGCCAAGCCCCTGCGCGGCATCCCCGCCAGGTCCTACCCCGTCCTCGTCTGGAGCGACGGCGTGCAGGGCGCGCCCTGCGTGCAGCGGTTCATCGCGGAGTCGTGATTTTTACTTAAAAAAATTAAGCGCGCCGAAACAAACGAGAAAGAAAAGCCGTTTACGCCCATCGCGGCGGAGGGTATAATGACAGCGTCGATATCAAAATACAGGTCGGAAATTGTCTGACCTGACAAAAACGGAGGAAACCTACCATGGCACGACTGATCGAATGCATCCCCAACTTTAGCTGCTCCAAGGAAAAGGACGAGGCCACCTACAACGAGCTGGTCAAGACCGCGCAGAGCGTTCCCGGCTGCACCCTGTTCGACGCGCAGACCGACGGCAACCACAACCGCTGCGTCTTTACCCTCATCGGCTCTCCCGAGGCCATCGAGGAGGTCGCCTTCCAGCTCACGAAGGTCGCCACCGAGCGCATCGACATGAACAAGCATCACGGCGAGCACAAGCGCATGGGCGCGACCGACGTCATCCCCTTCGTCCCTCAGATGGACGTGACCGTCGAGGAAGCCGTCGAGATGTCCAAGCGCGTCGCCCAGCGCATCTGGGACGAGCTGAAGGTCCCCTCTTTCCTGTATGAGGACAGCGCCACGAAGCCCGAGCGCCGTAACCTTGCCACCTGCCGCAAGGGCGAGTTCGAGGGTATGCCCGAAAAGCTGCTCCAGCCCGAGTGGGCGCCCGACTACGGCGAGCGCAAGATCCACCCCACCGCCGGCATCACCGCCATCGGCGCCCGTATGCCGCTCGTCGCGTTCAACTGCAACCTCGAGACCAGCGACGTTGAGGTCGCCAAGAAGATCGCCAAGGTCATCCGCGGCTCCTCCGGCGGCTTCCGCAGCTGCAAGGCTATGGGCTTCATGCTCGAGGACCGCGGCATCGCGCAGGTTTCCATGAACATGGTCAACTATGAGGACACCCCGCTCTACGTCACCTACGAGATGATCAAGGCCCTCGCCGAGCGCTACGGCACCCGCGTCATCGAGAGCGAGATCGTCGGCCTGACCCCCGCCAAGGCTCTGATCGACTGCGCCGAGTTCTATCTCAAGGCCAAGGACTTCGACTGCAAGAAGCAGGTCATGGAGTATCATTTGATCGATATGGAATAATCCCCCAAAAGGAGAATGAATACAATGAAACTTGCTGAAATGACCGTGACCGGCTTTGCCGACATCGTTTCCTCCGACGCGCCCGCGCCGGGCGGCGGCTCCTGCGCCGCGCTCTACGGCGCCATCGGCGCCGCGCTGACCGCTATGGTCGGCGGCCTCACCCAGGGCCGCAAGAAGTACGCCGAGTACGCCGAGCACGCCGCCGAGGTCGAGAAGAAGGGCAACGAGCTCAAAGCCCGCCTGCTCGACGTGATGGATCGCGACACCGATGCGTTCAACGTCGTCTCCGCCGCCTTCGGTATGCCCAAGGACACCGACGAGCAGAAGGCCGAGCGCTCCGCCGCCATCCAGAACGGCCTCAAGGGCTGCACCAAGACCCCGATGGAGATGATGGAGCTCATCGACGAGACGCTCACCCTCGCCCACTCCCTCATCGGCCGCTTCAACGACACCTCTGCGAGCGACCTCGGCGTCGCGTTCCTTTCCCTCAAGGCCGGTATTCAGGGCGCGTGGCTCAACGTGCTCATCAACGTCGGCTCCCTGAAGGATCAGGATTTCGCCGCCGAGTACCGCGCCAGGGGCGAAAAGCTCCTCGCGCACGCTCTGCCGCTTGCCGACGAGTGCTACGCCGAGATCGTCAAGCTCATCGACGGCTGAAATTTAACTTGCAAAATCCCAAAGGCTTCGGTATTCTGATACCGAAGCCTTTTCCACAGAAAGAAGGTCCTGTTTATGAAGCTCACCCATCTCACCCCCGCCGATTACGTGACCACGCAGTGGTCCGGCGGAACGACCACGCAGCTCGCCATCGCACCCGTCGGCGCGGTGTACGCCGACCGTGATTTTCTCTGGCGCATCAGCTCCGCGACCGTCGAGCTCGACGAGTCCGACTTCACGCCGCTGCCCAACTACGACCGCGTGATCTCCACCCTGCGCGGCGACATGACGCTCACGCACAACGGCGGCGAAAGGCTCACGCTGCATCCCTACGATGTCCACGAGTTCTCCGGCGCGGACGACACCCACTCATGGGGCCGCTGCACGGACTTCAACCTCATGCTCCGCCGCGGACAGTGCCGCGGCCGCGTCACCGCGCACGTTCTGCATGGGACGAAAACGCTCGCACTCCGCGCGGGCGAGACAGCGCTGCTCTTTTGTGGCGAGGGGACGGTCACGCTCCACGCGGGCGGCGAAGCGCTGACGCTCTCCGCGCGCGAGAGCGCGCTCCTTGAGGACGCGCCCGCGTCCCTCACGGTCGAGGGCAGCGGCGCGAAGCTCCTGCTCGCGCAGATGTACCGCTGAGGAGGGATCGGCATGACCGGAACCGACGCCGCCGCGCGCATCCACGAGTATGCGTGGACGGGGCACAAACCGGGGCTGGAGCGCACCCGCGCCCTGCTCGCCGCGCTGGGAGACCCCGAAAATTCTCTGAAATTCGTCCACATCACCGGCTCGAACGGCAAGGGCTCGACCGCCGCGATGCTCGCCTCCATTCTCACGGCGGCGGGCTATCGCACAGGGCTGTTCACCTCGCCGCACCTTTATCGCTTCAACGAGCGCTTTCAGGTGAACGGCGTTCCCATTCCCGACGAGGCCCTCGCGCGCATCACCGGGCGCGTGCTCACCGCGGCGGACACGCTCCCAGAGCACCCGACCGAGTTCGAGCTGATGACCGCCATTGGCTTTCTCTGGTTCGCGGAGAGCGCGTGCGACATTGTGGTGCTGGAGGTCGGACTCGGCGGACGGCTGGACTCCACGAACGTCATTCCCGCGCCCGAGGCCGCTGTCATCGCGAACATCGGACTGGAGCACACCGCTATCCTCGGCAGCACGCTTGCCGCCATCGCGGGGGAGAAGGCGGGCATCCTCAAGCTCGGCTGCCGCGCCGTGCTCTACGCGCAGAGCCGCGAGGCGGAGGAGGTCGTCGAGCGCGTCTGCGCCGAAAAGAGCATTCCCCTGACAACCACGGATCCCGCGCAGCTCACGCTGCTGTGCTCCAGCCTCGACGGGCAGCGCTTTACCTACCGCGGCCGGGGGCCGCTGCTCCTGCCGCTGCTCGGCGAATATCAGCTCCATAACGCCATGACCGTGCTCGACACGGTGGACGCCCTGCGGGCAAAAGGGTGGCGTATCTCCGAGGAGGCGATCCGCGGCGGCCTTGCCGCCGCAAAGTGGCCCGGCCGGCTGGAGCTGGTCCGCCGCCGTCCCGACCTGATCATCGACGGCGGGCACAACCCCCAGTGCGCGCAGGCGCTCGCCGCGTCGCTGCGAAGGCTCTACGGGGATAAAAAGCTCATCTTCCTCATCGGCGTGCTGGCCGACAAGGACTGGCAGAGCATGGTCGGCGCGGTTTTGCCGATCGCGAAGTCCGTCGTCGCCGTCCGCCCCGAAAGCGAGCGCGCTAAGGACGAGAACGAGCTGGCCGCCTACGTCCGCGCGCAGGGCGTTCCCGCCGAGGCCCACGCGACCATCGGCGAGGCGCTTACCGCCGCGCTCGCGCTCGCCGGTCCGGAGGACGCCGTCTGCGCGTGGGGCTCGCTTTACAGCGTCGGCGAGCTGCGCCACTGTCTCGGTCTGTGCTGAAGGGGCTGAGAAATGCAAAGAAAAAAGGGCTGTCCCGCTGAGGTGAGCGGGACAGTCTTTTTCCTTATTTTTTGCGGTGCCGTGCCGCTCGTGCCGGACAGAAAGTCCGAAAACGGAGATGAGCCGGACTGCGTCACAGGACCTTGTTGAGAAAACTCACAAGGCGCGGGCTTTCGGGGTTGGCGAACAGCTCGTGCGAGGGCTTATCCTCCTCGATGTGGCCGCCGTCAAGGAAGATCGTGCGGCTGCTGACCTCGCGCGCGAAGCGCATCTCATGCGTCACGACGATCATCGTCATGCCGCTCTCGGCAAGGTCTTTCATCACGTCGAGCACCTCGCCGATCATCTCGGGGTCGAGCGCGCTGGTCGGCTCGTCGAAGAGCATGACCTCCGGCTCCATCATCAGTGAGCGCACGATGGCGATACGCTGCTTTTGCCCGCCGGAGAGCTGGCTGGGATAGGCGTCCGCGCGGTCGGCGAGGCCGACGCGCCCGAGCAGCTCGACGGCTCTCGCCTCCGCCTGCTCCTTATCCATACCCTTGATGCGGATGGGCGCGGCGGTCAGGTTCTTCATCACGTTCATGTTGTTGAAGAGGTTGAACTGCTGGAACACCATGCCCATCTTCTGCCGGTGCTCGTCGATGTGGCGGCTCTGCCCCTTGGCGCAGATGTCCACGCCGTCAAAGAGGATCTGACCGAAGGTTGGCTCCTCAAGCAGGTTCAGGCAGCGCAGGAAGGTACTCTTGCCGCCGCCGGACGGTCCGATGATGGACACGACCTCGTTCTTGTCAAATTCCACGTTGATATGCTTGAGCACCTCGAGCTTGTGAAAGCTCTTGCAAAGGTCAACGACCTGAATGATCTTCTCACCTGCCATGGTTCATCTTCCTTTCTGCCAAAGCGATCAGGCGGCCGCCGGTAAAGGTCATCGCGAAGTAGCACAGCGCGGCGATGGCAAGGCACGGCAGGCTCTTGTAGGTCACTGCGATAACGTCGTTCGTGCGGAACATCAGATCGGCAAGGCCGATGACCGAGACGATGGACGACTCCTTGATGACCGTGACGAACTCGTTGCCGAGCGCGGGGAGAATGTTCCTGACCGCCTGCGGCAGCACGACAAGGCGCATGGCCTGCCCGTGGCTGAAGCCGACGCTGCGCGCGGCTTCCATCTGCCCGTAGTCCACCGCCTGCACGCCCGAGCGGATGATCTCGGCGACGTAGGCGCAGCTGTTGATGCTCATGGCGATGATACCGGCGGAAAAGCGCGAAAAGTTCGGGATCCACGAAATATCCGGCAGCGTGAAGCCGACCATCGGGAGCCCGTAGAAAATAAACATGAGCTGCACCATCAGGGGCGTCCCGCGGATAAATTCAATGTAGGCGATCGCCAGCCACCTGAGCGGCAGGATCCTGCTCATGCGCATACCGGACATGAGCGTGCCGAAGATCGTGCCGAAGATCACGGTGAACGCGGCGATGATGAGCGTATTGACGATACCCTCCTCAAAAAAGCTGTGGTAGCGGACGATGAGCTTGCCGACCGTCTCGATAAATTCCATGGGGACTCCTCCTCGAATACAGGTATGCGGACTTCGCCGCCGAAACGGCGAAGTCCGTAGCCTGCGTTTTCTTATTTTGCGTTTTGCTTACAGGCCGAGGCTGGCAGCCAGCTCAACGGCTTCGTCGTAGGCCTGCTGATAGCTGCCGTCGGCGATGGCCTTGTTGATGACCTCGTTCACGGCGGCAACCAGATCCTCGTTGCCCTTGGCGATGACGACGGACTTGCCGAAGGAAGCCTCCTCCGCAGTGAAGGCGAAGTTGGATACCTCAAGAGCGCCGTTGCTGGTGGCGACGAGGGACTCGCCGACCGCCTGATCGACGACCAGACCCGCGATGTTGCCGTTCTGGACCTCAAGGGCGAGGGCAGGATACTTCTCGAGCTCGAACAGCTCGCTGTCGGGCAGCGCGGACTGGATCAGCTGGGACTGGATGGTGCCCTTCTGCGCGCCGACCTTCAGACCGGCAAGGGACTCCTTGGTGGAATAGGTATCGGCGTTGCCGGCCTTGACGATCAGCAGCTGGGCGCTGGTCTCATAGAGGTCGCTGAAGTCGATCTCCTCGGCGCGCTCGGGGGTGTTGGTAAAAGCCGCGATGCCGAGATCGACCTGACCGGACTGGACGGCGGGGATGATGCCGTCGAAGGCCATATCCACGACCTCCAGCTCAACGCCGAGGCTGTCGGCGATCTGCTGGGCCAGCCACATATCGCAGCCGGCGAAGTTGGCGTCGAGATCCTTGAACTCATAGGGAGCGTACTGGGCTTCGGTGCCGACGACGAGCTTGCCATTGGCCTTGATCTGCTCAAGCAGCGTCGCGGGCTCGGTGGTCTGCTCCTCCTGCTGGGTGTCGGTGGTGGTATCTGTGGTGTCCTGCGCGGTATCCTTGCTGCCGCAGCCGGTCATCACGGCTATCATCATCGCGGCGCCGAGCGTCAGCGCCAGCAGCTTCTTCATCGTGCTAAAGTTTTTCATCTTTTCCTCCGTTCCGTGCATTTGTATGCGCGATTTCGTATGTGATATGGATAATTATACTCTATGAGGCAGATTTGTAAATAGCCGTCTCCGCCAACGATAGCGGAAGAATATACGAAATTATTGTGCATTTTATGCAAAGCGGCGGAAAAGTTGTCAGAACGACAGCTTCTCCATGCGGTCGAACGCGGTCCTCAGCCGCTCGATGCCGACGGTGCAGGCGATGCGGAAATGCCCCGCACCGCTCACGCCGAAGGACGTGCCGGGGCTGACGAGAACGTGCGCGTCCTCCAGCAAACGCTTGCAGAAGGCCTTTTCGTCCAGTCCGGTCTTTTCCACGCCGGGAAAAAGATAGAAGGTGCCCTTCGGCCGCACGAGACTGAGATAGGGGATCTTCTCAATGCGGTCGGCGGTGTAGAAAATGCGGTCGCGGTAGGCGGCGACGTACTTCTCCCGTATCTCCTTTCGCATGGCGAGCGCCTGAATGGCCGCGCGCTGCGAGATCGAGGGCGCGGTGTAGATGAGCGCGCCGTTGATGCGGTTCATCGCCTCCAGCAGCTCCGGCTCGGCAAGAATGACGCCCACGCGCCAGCCGGTCATGAGAAAATTCTTGGAAAAGCTGTTGAGCGTGATGGTGCGCTCCGCCATGCCGGGCAGCGTGCGGAGCGGGCGGAAGTCGCCCTCATAGAGATAGGTGGTGTAGATCTCGTCGGCGGCGATGAGCAGGTCGTGCTCCTTTGCCACACGCGCGAGCAGCTCGAGCGTCCCCGCGTCGTAGGCCATGCCGGTCGGGTTCGTGGGATTGTTGAAGATGATGGCCTTGGTGCGCGGCGTGACGGCGGCGCGCAGGCGCGCTTCGTCGATGGCGTAGTCCTCAGCCGCGCAGGTCGGCACGTCCACGCACACGCCGCCCGCCAGCTCGATCTGCTCGCGGTACAGGGAAAAGTAAGGCGAAAAGACGATGACCTCGTCGCCGGGATCGAGGATAGCAAACATCACGAGTGCCATGCCGAGGCAGCTCGACGCACTCACGAGCACGTGGTCGCGCGAAAGGCGCTCCCCGAAGTCCTCCTCCCATGCGCGGCAGACCGCGCCGATCAGCTCGGGGTCGCCCTTGGGATCGCCGTAGTGCGTGTGACCGGCCTTCGCGTCGCGAAAGGCTGCGTCGATGATGCCCTCGTCGGTGGTAAAATCGGTGTCGCCGATGCTCAGGTCAATAATATCACGGTATCTGGCAAGGGCCTCGGTGTCGAGCGACAGCCCGCCGCCGCTGTTTTGGAACCGTTTGGCGATGTAGTTACGCTTCATGCGTACCGCCCTCCTCCCTGACGTGTGGAACGACGGTCGAGCCGTTCGGAATGACGTAGACGGACTTGCCCTCGAGCTGCGCCGCGTCGAGCAGCGTGCCCACGTCGGAAAAAACCCTGATCCCCATCGGCGCGACCTCCTCGGGGTCGATACTTGAATACAGCAGGATATTGTAGCGCTGCGCCTGTTCGCAGTTGAGGAAGAAAACGTAGCCCGCGACGGTGAAATGCTCGCGCAGCCGCCGTTCGAGGGTTCCCGCGACGAGGTCCTTCGACCAGTCGAAGTATTCGGCGGGGCCGCCGCCCTCGCGCGCTTCGATGATGAGGATGAGCGTCCCGCCCGGCTTGAGGCCGGACTCCACATTGTCGATGGCCTTGGTGCCCTGATAGAGTGAGACGTCCTTCGGGAAGCCGCCGCAGCTCGCGATGACCACGTCCGCCTTCTCCGGCACGTCCACCTGATAGATGCGGTCCACCATGCGGCAGGCGGCCTCCCACGAGGTCATGCGGTCGCCGGAAAAGATGGCGGCGAGCCGCATCTGCGCGTTCATCACGAGGTTCACAAGGAAGAGGTTTTTCACCAGTCCCGCGGCCTCGCACATATCCTCGTGCAGCGGGTTGCCCTTGAGCACGCCGTTGCCGATGGCAGGGTTGGATCGGAGCTGCGCCGCGTCCAGCGAAAAAGCGTGGTTGTGGAGGATGGTCTTGCGAGCGCTGATGCCTGGCAGAATGCTCTTGCGTCCGCCGCCGAATCCGGCCATCACGTGCTGCGTCACCGCGCCGAGACAGACCACGAGGTCGGCCTCCGCCGCCGTGCGGTCGATGGACACCGGCGTGCCGTGCGGCGTGGTGCCGAGGTAGACAAGGTCGGGCGCGTCGCAGTCGTGGTTCTTCACGCGGACGCGGTCGTAGACCGCGTCCGTCACCAGCGTGCGAAGCTCCCGTTCGTCGCCGCCGGGGTGCGTGCCGTTGGCAACGACGATGGTGATGTCCTTCTCACGCACGCCGCAGCGTTCCGTAAGGTAGTCCACCAGATGCGGGATCACAAGATCCTGCCGCATCCAGAAGCGCGTCATGTCGCTCACGACCAGCGCGACGGTATCGCCCGCGCCGGCCAGCTCACACAGCGGCGCACTGTCGATCGGCGCGCCGAGCGTGGCCCACAGCGCCGCGCGGATGTCGGAGATCGGCTCCACCGTGTTGCCGTGCAGCTCGCCGATCACGTTTTTTTCGTCCAGCGGCAGCTCCACCGTGCCGCTGCCGTAGGCAAATGAATAGGTTTTCATGCGTTCCCGTCCCATCATACAGTAAAATAATATAGGAGTATACGGCAAAGCGGCGAAAGATGCAACAGCCAACCTTCATAAAGCTTGAAAATTATTGGCCTCGCCTTCACCGCATCTTTTTCCCCGAGACAAAAAAGTTTCAAAAGTTCCAAAAAAATTGTTGACACAGCGGCGGTTATTTAGTATAATGACCCTTGCCGTTCGTGAGACGGCTTCGAGTGGGGAGCATAGCTCAGCTGGGAGAGCACCTGCCTTACAAGCAGGGGGTCACAGGTTCGAGCCCTGTTGTTCCCACCA
>CAVKBJ010000062.1:0-4486 GCA_963654505.1 Lachnospiraceae bacterium | reverse complement strand
TCGTCGTCATCACGATGAAGAACTCCTTCCACGGCCGCACCCTCGCGACCTGCACCGCCACCGGCCAGTATGCCGTACACCGCTACTTTGAGCCGCTGCCCTCCGGCTTCCGCTATGCCGAGTTCAACAATCTCCAGTCCGTCAAGGACGTTATGGACGAGTACGTCTGCGCCATCCTGACCGAGCCCGTGCAGGGCGAGGGCGGCGTGCGTCCCGCCTCCAGAGAGTTCTTACAGGGCCTTCGTGACCTGTGCGACGAGAAGGGCATCCTCCTCATGTTCGACGAGGTGCAGGTCGGCTCCGGCCGTACCGGCAAGCTCTTCGCGCACCAGAACTACGGCATCGAGCCGGACACCTGCTCCATGGCCAAGGCCCTCGGCTCCGGTGTGCCCATCGGCGCGGTCTGCGCCCGCGGCGATGCGGCCATGACCCTCACGCCCGGCACCCACGGCTCCACCTTCGCCGGCGGTCCTCTCGCCTGCGCGCTGGCGGCCACCACGCTCGACGTGATGATCAACGGCGGCGTCATTGAGAACGCCCGCGTCATGGGCGAGTATTTCCGCGATCAGATGCACAAGGTCATCGAGAAGAACCATCCCAATGCGGTCAGGGAGATCCGCGGCCTCGGCATGATCAACGGCATCGAGCTCAACCAGCCCAGCGGCCAGCCCGTCGTCGATCTCTGCTTCAAGGACAGCAATGTTCTCATCAACAACACCAACGGCAACGTCCTGCGCTTCGTCCCACCGCTGATCACGGGCAAGGAAGAGATCGACCTGTGCATCAAGGCTGTCGATGCCGCCATGACCAAGCTCGGCTGGTAAGTAAAATTTTGTGATATCCGGCAAGAAAACGGCACTTGCCACCGTGTAAAAATTATGCTATGATAAATGCATAAATAAACGGTACGCCGTTTTCTTCCCGTATCAGCCTTCCATGTCTTTCCCCGCCCGCCTGTCCGCAGGGGGGCGAAAGGCGGGCGGGAAAACGGCAGAGCACTGCTCTCAGCGAACCAAGAGGGAGAAGATCGTCAATAAAGGAGGGAATACCGTCAAGATCATGGAGTCCGCCGCCGGTCTCATTTGCCGGGCGCGGAAGCGCAGACCCACGCAAGTACCGTAAAACTGTGTTCACCATCTACAAGAAATTGCATGGGCTTTCATTTCAGAAAATTGAAACTTTATGCAAAACGTATTTAGAGAAAGGTTGGTAAGATCAAGTGAGCGAAGAAAAGAAAGTCAGAACCCCGCGTATGCCCAAGCTGTGGGAGGCCCTTATCACCATGGCCTTCCTGATCGCGATGCTCGCGATCGGCATCGTCGTCTATGAGGTCGATCCTCACGTTCCCATGTTCATCGGCACCCTCGGCGCCGCCTGCATGGCGCTCTACCTCGGCTACAGCTGGGACGCCATTGAAAAGTCCATGATGGACGGTATCTATAAGGCGCTCCAGTCCGTCTGCATCCTCATCATCGTCGGCATCCTCATCGGCGTATGGATCGACGCCGGCGTTGTTCCCACCATGATCTACTACGGCTTACAGATCCTCAAGCCCTCGATCTTCTTCATCGCGGCGCTGCTGGTCTGCTCCATCACCTCGCTTGCCACCGGTACCTCCTGGGGCACGATGGGCACGATGGGCGTCGCCCTCATGGGCATCGGCTACGGCCTCGGCATGAGCCCCGCCATGACCGCCGGCGCGGTCATCTCCGGCGCCTACTTCGGCGATAAGATGTCCCCCCTCTCCGACACCACGAACCTTGCCCCCGCTATGGCCGGCACGGACGTTATGACCCACGTTAAGGCAATGATGCTGCCCACCGGCATCGTCTATGCCATCTGCCTGGTCGCCTACGGCATTCTCGGCGCGATGCAGTACCACGGCGGCGAGGCCGACGTCAGCCGCGTCACCGAGTTCTCCAACGCGCTCAACGCGGCCTACGGCGGCGTGTTCACCGTCAGCCCCATTCTGCTCCTGCCGCCCGTTATCGTTATCGTCGCCGTCGCGCTCAAGATGCCCGCCATCCCCGGCATCACCCTCGGCATCATCTCCGGCGCGATCCTCGGCATCATCTTCCAGCCCGAATGCACGCTCGGCACCCTGTTCGGCTACGGCATGAACGGCTACACCTTCACCGAAGAGTGGCTTGTCACGTTGGAGTCCAACCTCAGCGCGGAGACCTTCGGCACCATGACGCGCCTGCTTGAAAGCGGCGGTATCATGGGCATGATGTTCTCCGTCTCCATGACGATCATCGCCATGATGTTCGGCGGCATTATGGACGACACGCACCAGCTCGAGGTCATCGTCAACTCTCTCAAGAAGTTCGCCAATGGCCCCGCGGGTCTTGTCACCCTCACCGAGGTCACCTGCGTCCTCTCCAACATGACCATGCCCGAGCAGTACATCTCCATCGTCGTTCCCGGTCGTATGTACTGCGACGAGTACAAGAAGATGGGGCTGCACCCGTCCCTGCTCTCCGCCTCCCTTGAGGGCGCGGGCACTGTCACCTCCGCGCTCGTTCCGTGGAACACCTGCGGCGTGTACATCAAGAGCGCCCTCGGCCTGAGCGCGGGCGAGTATGGCATCTGGGCCATCTTCAACTGGCTCATGCCCCTCGTCACCATCGCCTGCGCCTTCACGGGCGTCACGCTCAAGGATCTGGACAACAAGCCCTATAAGAAGTCCAAGGTCAAGGCAGGGCAGTAAGGGCAAAGAAAGGCGTCTCCATGAACGGAAGAAATATAAAGTATCCGCTTTTAGAGATCGACCTTGACAAGCTAAAGGATAATCTGGCAGCGATCGTCGATCGCTGCCAGAGCCTTTCTGTCGAGGTCGCGGGCGTGGTCAAGGGCTTCACAGCGCTGCCGGAGGCCGCGAGGGTCTATACGGAGTGCGGCATAAAGACGCTCGCCTCGTCCCGTCTTGAGCAGCTCCGCACCCTGCGCGATGCGGGCGTTCCCTGCGAACGCTTCCTCATCCGCATCCCCATGCTCTCCGAGCTGCCGGAGGTCGCGGAGCTTGCGGACATGAGCCTTCAGAG
Source organism: Lachnospiraceae bacterium (assembly GCA_963654505.1). Lineage (GTDB taxonomy): Bacteria > Bacillota > Clostridia > Oscillospirales > Oscillospiraceae > Hominicoprocola. The sequence goes on along the minus strand of CAVKBJ010000062.1, from coordinate 1,442 downwards.
CGAGGTGGAAACGCTCCGCGCGCTCAACGCGGCGTGCGCGAAGCGCGGCGTGCGGCACAAGGTCATCCTCATGCTCGACCTCGGCGATCTGCGCGAGGGCTTCTGGAGCCGTGAGGAGCTGCTCGACGCCGCGCTCGAGGTCGAGTACAGGCTCGATCATCTGGAGCTTGCCGGCGTCGGCACGAACCTCGGATGCTACGGCTCCGTTGCCGCCACACCGGAAAAGCTGCGCGAGCTGGTCTCCGCCGCCGAATTGGTCGAGCGCGCCATCGGACGCGAGCTGCGGTACGTTTCCGGCGGGGCATCCACCTCCGTCCACATGGCACTCGACGGTACGCTGCCCGCGCGCGTCAATCACCTGCGCATCGGTGAATTTGCGCTCCTCGGCGGCATTTACGGCTGCTACCCCGACTTCCTGCACCGTGACGTGTTCACGCTCCGTCTGGAGGTCGTGGAGTGCCGCTCCAAGCCCAGCTATCCCGTCGGCGAGCTGACCGTGGACGCCTTCGGCAAAACGCGGGAGTACACCGACCGCGGCGTCCGCCGGCGCGCGCTCTGCGCCGCGGGGCGCACCGATTACGGCGACCCCTTCGACCTCATGCCGCGTCTCGCGGGCGTGGAGGTCCTCGGCGCATCCTCGGATCACACCGTGCTGGACGTGGAGGACGCCGCCGTCCCCGTCAAGCCCGGCGACGTGCTGGATTTCGACGTGAGCTATGCCCCGCTCATCTATCTGACCAACACGCCGGAGGTTCGCGTCGTCTATCGGAAAAACAGCCGCCTGTACGCGGCGCAGGAGCGCCCATGCGCCGGCTCAGCCCCGACCGCCTGAAAGCGGCCGGGGCTGTCTGAAAAAAATGTTGGTCCTGTGCAAAAAAGTGTTGACAAACGGGCGCCGGTGCGGTAATATAGTCATGTTCGGTTCGCGCGGTTAGCTCAGCTGGTAGAGCACATGCTTGACGTGCATGGGGTCACAGGTTCGAGTCCTGTACCGCGCACCAGATAAAAACCTTGAAGCTTCAATGGCTTCAAGGTTTTTTTGTTGCCCTGAAGTGCCTTTTACCCTTTATAAATTGAGAACATTTGTAATGAAGCCTTCCATACGTTGCGCGCTGACCGAGCGCATATCGTCTGTGAAATGACCGTAGACGTCAAGGGTAAAGGCGGCAGTTGCATGACCGAGATTGCTCTGCACGGTTTTGATGTCATCACCGGCGCGGATGCAGTTCACGGCGTAGGTATGACGAAGATCGTGTATCCTCGCGTCGGGAAGGCCAATGCGCTTCACGATACGCTTGAAGCTGTCGAAGATCGCACGGTAGGAAACATAGCGTCCGAACTCATTGGTGAACACCAAGCCGCTGTCCTCCCATGCCGGGCCTGCCATTAACCGCTGCTTGGCCTGCTGCACCTTCTGCGCTTGCAGCAGCTTCATCACATAC
>CAVKBJ010000061.1:0-5480 GCA_963654505.1 Lachnospiraceae bacterium | reverse complement strand
GGGTATTGTTCTCTAACTTTACTATTCTACCCGCTTTTGCGTGCTCCGTCAAGGAAAAGCACAAAAAAGGAAGCGCAAGCCGTCGGCTTGCGCTTCCTTTTTCAAACCACTCAATTACTCAGCGGGATACACGCAAGCCTGCTTGCGATCCTTGCCGAGCTTCTCGAAGCGGAGCACGCCGTCCGCCTTGGCGAACAGAGTGTCGTCGCTGCCGATACCGACGTTGACGCCGGGATGGATGTGGGTGCCGCGCTGGCGAACGAGAATGTTGCCGGCGAGAACGAACTGACCGTCGGCGCGCTTGGGACCAAGGCGCTTGGACTTGGAGTCACGGCCGTTCTTGGTCGAGCCCATACCTTTTTTATGAGCGAAGAACTGAAGACCAATGTTCATCATAATTCGTAGTCCATCCTTTCTGTAGAATGATGCGGGGGAGAGGAGGCTCACGCCTCCATTACTTCGATGTTTTCGGGATACTCGTCGTGCAGCTCCGTGAAATAGAGCATCAAGCCGGCCAGAAGGGACTGGCAGGTGCTCTCCACGGCGGCGCTCAGACCGCCGGGGAGACGGAGCTCGATGGAGCCCGATTTTTCACGGACCTTGACGGAGGCCGCGAGACCCAGCACGTCGTTCACGGTCGCGTCCACGAGACGCACGGCGCTCGTGACGGCGGCGCAGACGATGTCGGAGCCTGCCTCGGCATAGCCGCTGTGGCCCTTCGCGTCGAAGCCGATGATGCGCTTTCCCTCGGTGAGGAAGATAACGGTCGTCATGGCTCAGAAGCTGATCTTGCCGATCTCAACCTTGGTATAAGGCTGACGATGACCCTGACGCTTGCGGTAGCCCTTCTTGGGGTTGTACTTGAAGATACGGATCTTCTTGCCCTTGCCGTTCTTGACGACCTTGGCGTCCACCTTCGCGCCCTCCACCACGGGAGTGCCGAACATGGTGTTCTCGCCGTCCACGATGGCCAAAACGGTGTCGAAAGTAACGGCTTCGCCGGCCTCGACGTCCAGCTTCTCGATGAACAGAGTGTCGCCCTCGCTGACGTTGTACTGCTTACCGCCGGTAACGATGATCGCTTGCATTGTTGCACCTCGCTTTCCTTTATTACGGACTCGCTGTCGGGGGTGATCGGACGAACCGATGCTTTGTACCCATTCAAAGCGGCTCACCGATTATAACAGGGAAAAGCGGGAAAGTCAAGCGTTTTTCACCCGGCTTTCCCGAAGTTTTGCGGTGTTCCTCCGATATTTTTGCGCCTTGCCGCGTCAGCCGTCCGCCCTCATGCTGTAGAGCGCCGCGCCGATGGCGGTGGCGAAGGTCGCATTTTCGGGAATGATATACTCCACGCCGTAGAGCTGCGTGAAAAAATCGAAGATCGCGCGGGCGGGCGGGAGCATCGTGAGCGCACCGGTGAGCACGACGGTGTTCGTGCCGCAGTTGCGGCAGGCGAGCACGGACATCGTGCCGATGGCCTGCAAGACGAGATTGACCAGACCGAGCATCTTGTCGGCGCTCGTCGCGTCCTCGGCGAGCTTGGCGAAGTTCGCCGCCGTCGCCTCCGGCGGCAGCGTGCCGACCTTGCCCTTGGACATATCGCCGATGGTCAGGTCGATGTTATTCAGGTCGCCGTCCTGGCAGAGCCTGCGGATGAGCGAATACTGATGCACGCCCGTGATGAGCTCGCTCAGGCCCGAGAGCGTGCCGCCGCCGATGCCGCTTCCGATGATGTGGCGGATCTCGCCGCCCTTTTCCGCCCAAAGGAACGAGGTGCCGGTGCCCATGCTCACCACGACCGCCTGCTCCCTGCGGCTCAGCGCCAGACCGCCCACGCCGACGGAGGGGAACTCCCCGACCTTGACGGTGCGCACGCCGTAGATGTCGCCCTCGACGTAAGAGGCCCCCACGCCCGTGAGCGCGATGTGGCCGACGTCCGTGAGCGTCAGGCCGTGCGTGATGAGAAAGTTGCCGAGCGCGCCGTAGAGCGAGGTGAGGGGGTCCTCGGCCTTCACGCGCAGCATATCGATCACGGCGCCGTCCTCATGCAGCCCCACGATCTTCGTGCTGCTGCCGCCAATGTCGATGCCGAGAATAACGCCCATAGTAAGCTCCTCCGATGAAGTAATTTCATGCTTATCATAGGAGACTTGCGGGGCAAAGTCAAGCAAAAGCCTTGCTTTCTTTGCGAAAGCGGGCTATAATAAAACCATCATAAGGCCGTAGCTCAAGCGCTGCGGCCGAATTTATATGAGGTGTTCCATGAAAACGGAAGAGAAACTGAACATGACCATGCTTTGTGATTTCTACGAGCTGACCATGGGCAACGGCTATTTCCAAACCGGCTTCAAAGACCGCATCACCTATTTCGACGTTTATTTCCGCTCGGTGCCAGACGACGGCGGCTTCGCCATCGCGGCGGGACTTGAGCAACTCATCGAATACATCGAAGACCTGCACTTCGACGAGCGGGACATCGCCTATCTGCGCGGCAAGGGCATCTTCTGCGAGGAATTTTTGGAGTATCTGCGCACCTTCCGCTTCACCGGCGACATTTACGCCGTGCCGGAGGGCACGCCCGTGTTCCCGCGCGAGCCGATGGTCATCGTGCGCGCGCCCGCCATCGAGGCGCAACTCATCGAGACGTTTACGCTGCTGACTGTCAACCATCAGAGCCTGATCGCCACCAAGGCCAACCGCATCGCCCGCGCGGCTCAGGGCCGCGGCGTAATGGAGTTCGGCTCCCGCCGCGCGCAGGGCACCGCCGCCGCAATCGTCGGCGCGCGCGCCGCCTATATCGGCGGCTGCATCGGCACCGCCTGCACCGTCACGGACGAGCTTTACGGCGTTCCCGCGCTCGGTACGATGGCCCACGCCTGGGTGCAGATGTTCGACACGGAGTACGACGCCTTCAAGGCGTACTGCGAGCTGTATCCTCACAACGCCATCATGCTGGTGGACACCTACGATACCCTCCACTCCGGCATCCCCAACGCCATCCGCGCGTTCAACGACGTGCTGCGCCCCAAGGGCATCACCAAATGCGGCATCCGCCTCGACAGCGGCGACATCGCCTATCTTTCCCGCAAGGCGCGCAAAATGCTCGACGACGCCGGCTGGGAGAGCGCGACCATCACCGTGTCCAACTCGCTCGACGAGTACCTCATCCGCGATATGTGGATGCAGGACGCGAAGATCGACGCCTTCGGCGTGGGCGAGCGGCTCATCACCGCACGCAGCGAGCCGGTGTTCGGCGGTGTCTACAAGCTCGTCGCCGTGGAGGACGGGGACGGTAACGTGATCCCCAAGATCAAAATCAGCGAGAACGTCGGCAAGATCACCACGCCGCACTTCAAAAAGCTCTACCGCTTCTACGGGCGCGACACGGGCAAGGCCATCGCGGACTATCTGTGCGTCTACGACGAAACGGTGGACGACAGCGGGAAAATGACCATTTTCGATCCAGAGGCGACATGGAAGAACAAGGAAGTCTACCATTTCGAGGCCCGCGAGTTGCTCGTGCCGATCTTCAAAAACGGCAGGCTCGTGTACCAGAAGCCCACGCTCGAGGAGATCCGCGCCTACTGCGCGCGGCAGGTCGATACGCTTTGGGACGAGGTCAAGCGCTTCGACAATCCCCATCGCTATTACGTGGATCTGAGCCAAAAGCTCTACGACATCAAGCAGGAGCTGCTGACGAAGAACAGCAGCCATTAAGGAAGGATGGAAAGGGAGGACGCATGAGAAAGCTCCGCGGCGTACAACAGAGGGGAGAGCGGCGCATCGCGGCGGCGCTGCGCATCGCGCTCGCAGCGCTGCTTCTGGCGGCGCAGGTCCTGTTCGTTGTGCTTACAGCGCGCTATCTCAAGGACCATTTCGCGCTCATCTACGCTGTGCTGGAGGTCATCGCCCTCGCCACGGCCCTGTATATCTACAATAAGCCGGGCGACCTTTCCTACCGCGTGGCGTGGATCATCCCCATCCTCTTTGTGCCGGTGGTCGGACTGATCCTCTATCTCCTCTGGGGCGGCGATACGCAGCGCAAGCGTCTGAAGCGTCAGATGAGGCCGCAGCTCCCGCCGGAGGAGCCGGAGAGCCTGCGCAGCCGCAGCGCGCTCAACGAGGATCGCCTGCGCCGCGCGCTGCCCGGCTGGTCGCGCACGGCGCGGTATCTGAGCGGCTGGGGCTTTTACCTCTATCAGAACACGAAGCCGGTCTACTTTTCCGAGGGGGCGCTACTGCTTGAGGATATTCTCACGCACATCGCCGCGGCGGAGCACTTCATTTTCATGGAGTATTTCATTCTCGCCGAGGGGCAGCTTTGGGACCGCATGAGCGCGGCCCTGTGCGAGCGCGCCCGAGCGGGCGTGGAGGTCAAGATTATCTTCGACGACTTCGGCAATATCAAGCGCTTCGGCGCGGAGAGCCTGCAAACGCTGCGCGACGCGGGCGTGGAGGTCATCGTTTTCAACCCCGTGCACGAGTACGTCAACCGCCTTTACTTCAACTATCGCGACCACCGCAAGATCACGGTCATCGACGGCGATCTTGCCTACACCGGCGGTGTGAACGTCGCCGACGAATACGCAAACCTTATCGACCGCTTCGGCTACTGGAAGGACAGCGGCCTTCGGCTTGAGGGCGAGGGCGCGTGGGGCCTGACCGTGGGCTTTCTCAATATGTGGTGCTTCCTCGGCGGCGAGCTGCACGAGGAACGGGATCGCTACCGCCCGCAGACCTCGCCGGTGTCGGACGGCTTCTGCCAGCCTTTCCTTGACGGTCCGCAGAATAATCCCGCAAACCCTGCCGAGGACACGTTTTTGCAGCTCATCACCAACGCGCGGCGCTTTCTCTATATCACGACGCCGTATTTTATCCCCAACGAGACCATCATGCGCGCGCTGTGCATCGCCGGCGACGGCGGCGTGGACGTGCGGCTCATGCTGCCGGGCACGCCCGACCACTGGTACTCCGACGCCGTGGCGGACTCCTATATCGGCGAGCTGCTCGCGCACCACGTCAAGGTGTACCGCTATACGCCGGGCTTTCTGCACGCAAAGAGCATCATGGTAGACCGCGAGGCGGCCTTCGTTGGCTCGGTCAACTTCGACTACCGCAGCTTTGAGCTGCACTACGAGTGCGGCGTGATGCTCTACGGCGCGAGCGCCATCGAAAGCCTGCTGGAGGATATGGACGGTATCCTCGCGCGTAGCCACGCCGTCACGCCGGATGAGTGGGCGCACCGCGGTCTGCTCCGCCGCTTTTTCGAGCCGATCCTGCGCGTCTTTTCCATTTGGATGTAAGAGCCGTTGACGGCAAAAAAAGTGTGACGAAAAAGTGAAAAAAGGGGCTTGACAGCGGCCAAATCCTGTGCTATACTCTCCATTGTTCCGGACGCGAGAGCGTCGGCTCGATGGGGGTTTAGCTCAGCTGGGAGAGCGCTTGACTGGCAGTCAAGAGGTCAGCGGTTCGATCCCGCT
>CAVKBJ010000060.1:0-7579 GCA_963654505.1 Lachnospiraceae bacterium | reverse complement strand
GGACTCTGCCAACTCCCGCCGTCTGACGAGCGACAACTCAGCCCGGCGGCGACAGTTTACTGAAAGGAAATCATGAACGACATGAGAATAAAGGAGATCAGGATATACCGGGCGACCTCGAAGATTTCGCACCCTATTGCGGACGCAACACATGACATATCAGAAATCGCCTTTTATGTGCTGGAAGCGGAGATGGTTGGAGGCGTAACGGGTCAGGGCTATCTGCTCTCTTTCCATTATTCCCCGAACGCGATCGAGGGCGCGCTGAGGGATCTGCGGAAGTTTGCCGGCGAGCATGAGTACAGCGTTTACCAGACGCAGGAGATTCGGAAGGCGTATGAGATCGAGTCGGAATATTTCGACATCGTGGGTTTGCAGCGCTGGGCGCTGGTCACGCTGAATGTGGCGCTGTGGGACGCCTATGCCAAGACGCTGCACCAGCCGATCTGGAAGCTGCTTGGCTGCCACACGAAGAAGATCCCTGTTTACGGCAGCGGCGGCTGGATCTCCTACAGCGATCAGGAGCTGATCGACGAGATCGTGGATTACAAGAAGCGGGGCTTTCAGACCGTCAAGATCATGGTCGGATCACCGGATATGGAGTGCGAATCCAGTGCCTGAGCAAGGTTCGTGAGGCGGTCGGCAACGACCTGAAGATCATGATGGACGCCAATCAGGGAGTGGACGTTCCCTCCGCGGTCAAGCCCGTCAATTCGGACAGCCATCTGAACATCCACTGGTTCAAGGAGCCGGTCGTCAACACGGACTTTGAAGGCTACGCGACGATCCACAGCAAGACCGGCATTTCGCTTGCCATGGGCGAGCGCGAGTACAGAACCGTCGCCCTGCTTGAGCTGATCGGACGCCGCGCGGTCGATCTTTGGCGGCCCGACGTCATTCGCCTAGGCGGCGTGCAGGAATGGCTGGCCTCGGCAGCGCTGGCGAATGCCTACAACATTCCGGTCCTTCCCCATTACTACAAAGATTATGACGTACCCCTGCTCGCGACGGTTCGCAATCCTTACGGTGCGGAATCCTTCGATTGGATCGACGCGATCATCGACAACAAAATGGTGATTGAAAACGGCTATGCTCATCTTCGCGAGGGAGACGGCTGGGGCTTTACCTTCCTCAAGCAGTATATGAGTGAGGTCAAATAAGGAGACGGAAAGATGGATATGCGTTCTATCGTGATCCCCGAGCCGGGTGTGGCGGAGGTTCGCTCCGTGCCAATGGCGAAAAGAAGACCGGGGGAGGCGCTGCTCAAGCTCCTGTACGGCGGCGTGTGCGGCAGCGATCTGGGTACCTATCGAGGGACGAATGTTTACGCAGCTTATCCGTGTACGATCGGCCACGAATTCTCGGCACAGGGGGTCGAAGCGGAGGAAAATCCGTATGGTATCCGGGAGGGCATGATCGTTACCTGCAATCCTTACTTCAACTGCGGCCACTGTTATTCGTGCCGCAGAGGACTGATGAACTGCTGCACCGACAATCAGACGATGGAGTATGTCCGCGAAGGGCACGTTGAGCTGGACAAGATCATTAGCAGAGGGGTCCCCATGGAACAGGCAAAAGCAGCGTTTGAGGCTCTGAACGCGAACAGCGCCAGCATCCTGAAATCTGCTTTGACAACAGGGACGAGGTCTGGACGTTCATTGACAGCGATTGGTATGCCGACCAGTGCGCTCAGGCAGAGGATCTCGGCGACAAGATGCTCGCGGCATACCCCAAGATGAAGATGATCGCCATTACGCTGCGCGAGAGCCACAGCGCCGATCGGATCGCACGGGAAACCCGAAAAAACGGCGGAGAGGGAATTTCTCTCCGTCGTTCAGCATCTCATATTATCATGTTTATGGACTGTATGGCTGAAGCGTCATTGCTTGGCGACGTAGTAGGCGTAGTATTCCTCGAACGTGAGACCGTTTTCATAGATGAACGCGGCGGCCTCGACGCCGACGTAGCGGTAGTGCCACGGCTCGTACTTATAGCCGGTGATGTATTCCATGCCCTCACCGTAGCGCAGGATAAAGCCGAAGCGGTGGGCGTTGTCACGCATCCAGACAAATTGCTTCGTGTCCTGGAAACCGCCCAGCGTGCCGCCGGGAGCGATAACGTCCAGCGCAAGGCCGGTCTGATGCTCGCTGTAGCCCGCGCGGGCGGAGAAGCGGTCGGTCGCCGCCTCGCTGTACTGCGTGCGGTAGCGGGTGTAGAGGTTCTTCTGTGTCTCATAGCTGCGGTAGGGCGAGGCGTTGACGAGATGCAGGCCCGTTTCCGCCCACATGGCCTCGACGAGGTCGCAGAAGGCGTCGTTGACCTCGCTTTTGAGCTTGCCGCCGTTGGAGTAGGCCGGCTCGACCGTCACGAGCCCGTCCGGCACGTAGTCGCTCGCAAGGCGGCTGTATTTGTTGACGAGAATGAGGTCGCCGTCCGCGAGGTCGGCTTCCTTGGCGTCGTCGAAGTAAGTGAGGTCGTTGTCGGTGTTCACGATGCGGAGCACCTGCTCGAGCGTCCACGAGCCGTTCGCGCGATAGGCGAGGTAGCGCTGCGCGCGGGTCTCGTCGTAGTGCGGCAGCTTCGCGGCCGCGGAGAGAAACTGCTCGTCGGTGAACCATGTGGCAGGCGTCTGCGCGAGCGAGGCCAACTCCTCCTCGCTGAGGGCGAGCTGTTCCTCTGCGGCGGAGGGGACCTCCTCCACCTCGGGTTCGGACGCGGGCAGGAGAGAAACGGCGCCGAGCAGCACGCTCAGCGTGAGTGCGATCCAAGGCGCGGAAGACATGGTAGGGTCATCTCCTGATTCAGTCTAAGGTGAAATTCGCGGGGGAGAGCCTGTCTCCCGCGACCGTCAGCACGCAGTAGGAGGGGCGGCGAAAATCGCCAATGCTGCCGGGGTTGACGAGCCACAGCCCGTCGTGATAGTCGATGTACGGAACGTGCGTGTGCCCGTAGAGCAGCGCTTTCGCGCCGCGCTCACGCGCCGCGCAGGACGCGCGCAGCAGCGAGGACTTCACGCCCAGCGTGTGCCCATGGCAGAGCAGTACGGGAAAGCCGCCGAAAAAGACGAGACGCTCGGCGTCCTCGAAGCGGCCGAGGTCACAGTTGCCCGGCACCTGTTCGAGCGGGAGGCCGGGATAGAGCCGATGCAGCGCCTCCGCGTCGCGCCAGCCGTCGCCGAGGTGGACGACGGCGTCGAGCGAGGAAGGCAGCTCGCGCTCCACGGCGCGGGCCATATTGTCCACGCTGCCGTGGGAGTCGGAAAAGACAAGGATCTTCATAGCGGCGCGGTCACTCCACAGATGAGAATGATAACAAACCTATTATATAGAGCCGCGCGGGAAAATACAAGAAGAGATTTGACGCAAAAAAAGCACGTAGCGGGACGACCCGAAGGCCGCCCCGCTACGCACGGTATGCAGACTCAGTGACGGTTGGTACTCTGGTTCTGCTCCTGCGTCTGGTTCTGATTGGTGTTCTGCTCCCTGTTCTGATTCTTCTCCTTCATGCGCCCGCCTCCTTTCCTCTGATCTGCTACGGCTGATAGTCTCCCCGCGCGGCGGAAAATTTATACACGGCGCTTTTCTTATAAATTACCGTTGACAAAAGGAGAGAGAGGTGGTATCATACCTCTGCAAAACAAAGAAGAATGGCAGCATCCGTTCTCACCTCCAGCGGTAGGCAAAGAGGTCAATGATCGAAAAAGCGCGCGGGCGCTTTGCGTTTGTTGTACGGGTGCGGCATGGCTGCGCTCGTTTTTTTGTTCGGCAAATTATTTGATGGAGGTGCTTCGGTATTAGCAAGGACGTGCATCAGCTCAATGAGGACATTCGCGACAGTGAGATCCGCCTGATCGGTTCCACCGGCGAGCAGCTCGGCATCATGTCCGCCGCACAGGCGCAGAAGATCGCCGATGAGCAGGGACTTGACCTCGTCAAGATCTCCCCGCAGGCCACGCCCCCCGTGTGCAAGCTCATGGACTACGGCAAGTTCCGCTTTGAACAGGGCAAGCGCGAGAAGGAAGCGAAGAAAAATCAGCATGTGGTCGAGATCAAAGAGATCCGTATGTCGCCCGGCATCGACGTCGGCGACTTCAACACGAAGCTCAAGAATGCCCAGAAATTCCTTGCCGACGGCAACCGCGTCAAGGTCTCTGTCCGCTTTCGCGGCCGCGAGATGGCGCATACCGATATCGGCAAGGACCTGCTGGTGCGCTTCGCCGAGCAGTGCGCCGAGGTGGCGACGTTGGATAAAGAGCCCAAGATGGAAGGACGCAGTATGTCCATATTCCTTTCCCCCAGGACGGGAAAGTAACACAATACACGAAAAGGAGAAACTACCATGCCCAAGCTGAAGACCCACAGCGGTTCCAAGAAAAGATTCAACCTGACCAAGAGCGGCAAGGTCAAGATGGCCAAGGCCTTCAAGAGCCACATTCTGACCAAGAAGCCCACCAAGCGTACCCGTCACCTGCGCGCGGGCGGCTATGCCGACGCTACCGTCGCCGGCACCATCCGCAAGATGATCCCCTACAAATAAGATAATTACGATACGCTTTAAGGAGGCTTACTGATATGGCACGTGTTAAAGGCGCGATGATGACGCGCAAAAGAAGAAACAAGACCCTGAAGCTCGCCAAGGGCTACTGGGGCAACAAATCCCGCCACTTCAAGATGGCCAACCAGGCTGTGATGAAGTCCCTGACCTACGCTTATACCGGCCGACGTCTCAAGAAGAGAGACTTCCGCAGCCTGTGGATCACCCGCATCTCCGCCGCCTGCAAGATGAACGGCATGAACTACTCCACCTTCATGCACGGCCTGAAGGTCAAGGGCATCGAGATCAACCGCAAGATGCTCAGCGAGATGGCGATCAACGACGCCGCCGCGTTCACCGCCCTTTGCAAGCTCGCAAAGGAAGCGTAAAACCGCAAACGAAAAGAGACGCTGTACAGCGTCTCTTTTTTTGTCAGCTTTCAGCGGTCATTCCTCCGCCGAAGGCGGCGTTCCCGGTTCTTCCTCCGGCTCATCCCACTCGATCATCGTGGCGACCAGACGGTGGATGGGCGTGCCCAGCTCGTGAAATTTTGCCTCATAGTCGGTCATCACGCCGACAACGCCGTTCGCGTGCAGATCGTCCGTGACCTCGGAGAGCGTGAAGCCGAACTGCGGGATCTCCTCCACCGACCACGCGAACAGCGGCGCGTTGTCCGTTTTGAAATGGATCTGCCCGCCACGCTTGAGCACTTTGCGGTAGAGCTTGAGGAAGTTGCCGTGCGTCAGCCGGCGCTTGGCGTGGCGCTTCGTCGGCCACGGATCACAGAAATTGATGTAAAGGCGGTCCACTTCACCCTCACTGAAAAATTCGGGCAGAATGTTTGCGTTCGCGTCGATGAAGCGGACGTTTCGCAGCCCCTCGGCAGCGCAGCGCTCCATCGCGACCACCATCGCGTCCGGCACCATCTCGACCGCGACGAACAGCACATCCGGCTCCGCGGCGGCGGTGCCGACGGTGAAGCGGCCCTTGCCGCAGCCGAGCTCCACGCGCAGCTCGCGCGCCTCGGGCATCAGCTCGCGCCAGCGGCCCTTTTGAGCGATGGGATCCTTGATCTGATACGCCGCGCACCGCTCCATGCGCGGCACAAGATTTTTTTTCTTTCTCATTCGCATGGGAAATTACCTCGCTTTTTGCGTTCGTTCCCGTTTATCATAACGGAAACACGGCCATAAAACAAGTGCAAAATGAAACCGTTCTGTCAGCGGCGAGGAATTTGCCGCAGGAATTGCACGAGATCGTTAAAAATGAAACAATTCCTGCAAAACAGAGCGGAAAACTGTAAATTTTTTCAAAAGAAATGAAGTTCCTCTTGCAAAATACAAACGGACTGCGCTATAATAGGCCCACTAAGAGAAAGCTGAGGAGGGCATACCATGTCTTTCGTGACCTATGAACCGCGGGGCGCGGTCGCGTACCTTATCATCAACCGTCCCGAGGCGCTCAACGCGCTCAACTCGCAGGTGCTCGCGGATCTTGATGCGGCGCTCGATGGGATCGACCTTGACACCGTCCGCTGCCTGATCGTGCGCGGCGCGGGGGAGAAGTCCTTCGTTGCCGGTGCGGACATCGCGCAGATGAAGGGACTCACCAGGGCCGAGGCCGAAGATTTCGGCAAGCAGGGCAACGACGTGATGCGCAAGCTCGAAACGCTGCCCATCCCCACCATCGCGGCGGTCGGCGGCTACGCGCTCGGCGGCGGCTGTGAGCTGGCGATGAGCTGCGATTTCCGCATCTGCTCCGATACCGCCGTGTTCGGCCAGCCCGAGACGGGTCTGGGCATCACGCCGGGCTTCGGCGGCACCCAGCGCCTTGCGCGGCTGGTCGGCCCCGCCATGGCCAAGCAGATGATCTACACCGCCCGCAACATCAAGGCGGACGAGGCGCTGCGCATCGGCCTTGTGAACGCTGTCTATCCTCTCGCGGAGCTTTACGCCGCGGCGGAGAAGCTCGCTTCTCAAATCGCGGCCAACGCGCCCATCGCGGTGCGCGCGGCGAAGCGCGCTGTCAACGAGGGCCTTGACCTTGCGATGGACGAGGCCGTGACGGTCGAGGAGAAGAACTTCGGCTCCTGCTTCGAGACCGCCGACCAGCAGGAGGGCATGGGCGCCTTCCTTGAGAAGCGCAAGCACGAACCGTTTGAAAACAAATAAGTTTTTATTTGATTCAATACAATAATTTCAAATCATAGGAGGAACACAAAAATGAAAGTTGCAGTTTTCGGCGCCGGTACTATGGGCAGCGGCATTGCACAGGTATTCGCGGCGCACGGCCACACCACTCTGATGTACGCGTCCAGCGTCGCGTCCGCGCAGCGCCACAAGGATAAGCTCGACGCCTCCCTCCAAAAGCGCGTCGAGAAGGGCAAGATGACGCAGGAGGCCAAGGACGCTCTGATGGCCAACATCTTCGTCGAGGAGAAGTCCGCCGCGGCGGACGCCGACCTCGTCATCGAGTGCGCCAAGGAGGAGATGTCCTACAAGCGCGCCATGCTCAGCGAGCTGGATGAGCTGTGCAAGGACTCCACTATCTTTGCCACCAACACCTCTTCTCTCTCCGTCACCGAGATGGGCCTCGGTCTCAAGCACCCCGTCATCGGTATGCACTTCTTCAATCCCGTGCCCAGCATGAAGCTCGTCGAGGTCATCCGCGGCGCGAACACCACGCAGGAGACCTTCGACTTCATCTACAAGCTCTCCGAGGAGATCGGCAAGCAGCCGGTCGAGGTCGCCGAGGCTCCCGGCTTCGTCGTCAACAAGATCCTCATCCCCATGATCAACGAGGCCATCGGTCTGGTCGAGACCGGCGTCGCCTCCGTCGAGGACATCGACAAGGCCATGATGCTCGGCGCGAACCATCCCATGGGCCCCCTCGCCCTCGGCGACTTCATCGGCTTGGACGTCTGCCTCGCCATCATGAACGTGCTGCTCGAGGAGACCGGCGATCCCAAGTATCGTCCTGCCCTGCTGCTCAAGAAGATGGTGCGCGGCGGCCAGCTCGGCAAGAAGTCCGGCAAGGGCTTCTATGA
>CAVKBJ010000059.1:0-5674 GCA_963654505.1 Lachnospiraceae bacterium | reverse complement strand
TTACATACTTAAAAAATCAAGCAATTTCAAGGCTTTGCGGTGTCTCTTAGTACATGCCATCCATGCCGCCCATGCCGGCGGGAGCCGCGGGCGCCGGCGGCTCGGGCTTATCGGCGACCAGCGCCTCGGTGGTCAGCACCATAGAGCTAACGGAGGCGGCGTTCTCGAGCGCGGAGCGCGTGACCTTGGCAGGATCGACGATGCCCGCGGAGATCATGTCGCAGTAGACCTCATTGTAAGCGTCGAAGCCGTAGCCGACCTTGCGGCTGCTCTTAATCTTCTCGAGCACCACGCTGCCGTCCACGCCCGCGTTCGCGGCAATCTGACGGATAGGCTCCTGCAGGGCGTTGGCGATGATCTTCACGCCAGTCTTTTCGTCGCCCTCGACCTTGCTAACGAGCTTCTCGACCGCGGGAACGGCGTTGACGTAGGCCGTGCCGCCGCCGGCGACGATGCCCTCCTCAACGGCCGCGCGGGTGGCGTTGAGCGCATCCTCGATGCGCAGCTTCTTTTCCTTCATCTCGGTCTCAGTCGCAGCGCCGACCTTGATGACGGCCACGCCGCCGGCGAGCTTGGCAAGGCGCTCCTGTAGCTTCTCCTTGTCGTAATCGCTGGTGGTCACGCCAATTTGCGCACGGATCTGCGCCACGCGGTCCTTGATGGCCTGCCTGTCGCCGGAGCCGTCCACGATGGTGGTGTTCTCCTTTGTGACCTTGACCTGACGCGCACGGCCGAGCATATCGACGGTCGCGCTCTTGAGCTCGTAACCGAGCTCCTCGGAAATGACCTGGCCGCCGGTGAGGATGGCGATATCCTGAAGCATCTCCTTGCGGCGGTCACCGAAGCCGGGCGCCTTGACGCACACGACGTTGAGCGTGCCGCGCAGACGGTTGACGATCAGGGTGGAGAGCGCCTCGCCCTCAACGTCCTCAGCGATGATGACGAGCTTCTTGCCGCTCTGGACGAGCTGCTCGAGAATGGGCAGAATGTCGGAGATGACGGAGATCTTCTTGTCGGTGATGAGAATGTAGGCATCGTCCACGACGGCCTCCATCTTCTCGGTGTCGGTGACCATGTAGGGGGTGATATAGCCGCGGTCGAACATCATGCCCTCGACGACCTCGGAATAGGTCTCGGCGGTCTTGGACTCCTCGATGGTGATGACGCCGTCGGCGCTGACCTTCTCCATCGCCTCGGCAATCAGCTTGCCGATAAACTCGTCGCCGCTCGACACGGTGCCGACACGGGCGATGTCCGCCGTGCCGTTGACCTTTTGGCTGTTGGCCTTGATGGCCTCAACGGCGGTCTCAACGGCCTTGGCCATGCCCTTTTTCATCACGATGGGGTTCGCGCCGGCGGCGAGGTTTTTCAGGCCCTCGCGGATCATGGCCTGCGCGAGCAGGGTCGCGGTGGTAGTACCGTCACCGGCAACGTCGTTGGTCTTGGTGGAAACCTCACGCACGAGCTGCGCGCCCATGTTTTCAAACGGGTCGGCCAGCTCGATCTCCTTGGCGATGGTCACGCCGTCGTTGGTGATGAGCGGAGCGCCGAACTTCTTGTCGAGCACGACGTTGCGGCCCTTGGGGCCGAGGGTGACCTTGACGGTATCGGCAAGGGTATTGACGCCGACTTCAAGCGCCTTGCGCGCTTCCTCGCCGGATTTAATGAGCTTAGACATAATCAGTAACCTCCTTTATTTACTCTACGATGGCAAGAATGTCAGACTGACGCACGACGGTATATTCCTCGTCGTCGATCTTGACCTCGGTGCCGGAATACTTGCTGGTGATGACCTTGTCGCCGGGCTTGACGGTCATAACGACGTCGTGGCCGTCGATCATGCCGCCGGGGCCGACGGAAATGACCTCGGCGATAGAGGGCTTCTCCTTGGCGCTGGCGGTCAGGATAATGCCGCCCTTGGTGGTCTCTTCGGCCTCGAGCATCTTGAGGATGACGCGGTCGGCAAGCGGGGTAAGTTTCATGGGAATGTGCCTCCTTCTATATTTTCATAATTTGAAAAACAAATCCACCGTTGGTTAGCACTCTTTGCGGTTGAGTGCTAACCAACGGTGCTATCATAGCGCAAGGGCGCAATATTTGCAAGAGGATTTTATGAAAAATCCGGTCGATTTGCAAAAATTCACAGTTTGGTAAAATTCTTCCTCACCGCGCGGTGGCGTTCGGGTCGCAGCCGGCGGGGCCGAAGAAGCTGAGCTTCTTCTCAGAAAGCCGCAGCGTCACGTCGCGCCCGTGGAGGCTCTCGCCGTCGAGGCAGGTGGTGATGTCCCCGTCGTCGGAGTGGATGCGCACGACCCTTGCCGTGGACACGCGCACGAGCTCCCGCGGCAGTTCCTTATAATTGCCCGCCGAGTAGGTCGGGAACAGCCGCGCGAAGCGCAGCTTGCCGACGTTCCGCACCAATACCGTGTGCAGAACGCCGTCGTTCATGCGTGCCTCCGGCACCGGCGTCGAACCGCCGCCGTAGTAGCGCCCGTTGCATACGGAAACAAGTGCGAACTCGTCCTCTATTTTCTCCTCGTCCAGCCAGACCGTCCAGCGCCGCCCGATGCGGCCAAACACGCCGTTCATCGCCACGCTCACAAGGTAGCTCCCCCGTCCGCTCATGTGCGGATAGGCGCTGAATTTATGTACGCTCTCGCCGATGCGCGCATCGACGCCCGAGCAGGCGATCGTCAGACAGCAGCGGCCGTTGCAGTCGATAAGGTCGAGCGGCTGCGCCGCGCCGTTCCACAGGTTTTCCGCGTCGAGGAACTTCTCGTAATCCGCGCCGAAATTCTTCAGAAAGTCGTTGCCCGTGCCGACGGGGATGCAGGTCATCGCGGCGTTGGCATAGCCCGCAATGCCGTTGGCGACCTCGTTGGCCGTGCCGTCGCCCCCGCAGGCGTAGAGCCGGACTTCCCCGCCGCTTTCGGCAAGGCTGTGCGCGAGCGTCGTCGCGTGGCCCGCCGACGCGGTAAGCATACACTCCACGTCCAAGCCATGCCTTTCGCGCAGCGCCTCCGCCATCGCGTAGATGCGCCGTCGGCTGTCGCTTTTCCCCGCCGACGGATTGATGATAAAAACGTGCTTCATCGTGTCTTTTCCATACCCTCTTCCCGTAAAGGCTCTGCTTGTGCGCCGCACTCGCGGCGGCGCTGCGCGCACGGTATGCTCCTATACCCGCTTCCCGTACATGAACAGGTCGCACTTGAGCATACCGTTGTAGAGCTTGCGCTTTTTGTCCGCCGTGCGGCCGAAGCAGCGCTCGAACTCCGTGTGCGACGAGAGGACGTAAACGCGCCACGTCTCCGGCAGCTTATCCGCCGCGCGGCCAAAGGCGCGGTAGAGCTCCTCGGCCTCCTTCTGCTCCAGCAGGCGCTCGCCGTAGGGTGGATTGGTCACGACGCGCCCGTACTGCCCGCCCCAGTGAAAGCGTGTCGCGTCGTCCACCTCGAAGCGCACCGTATCGTCCACCTCGGCCAGCTCCGCGTTGTGCCGCGCGATCTCAACGGCGTGCGGGTCGATGTCGCCGCCCCAAATTTCATAGGTCTTATCGCGGAACTCATTGTCCATCGCCTCGTCCGCCGCGTCGAGCCATATCCTCCGGTCCACCGTCGCCCAATGCTGCGCGGCAAAGCTGCGGTTGAACCCCGGGGCGCGGTTCTTGGCGATCAGCGCCGCTTCGATGGCAATAGTCCCGCTGCCGCAGAAGGGATCGCAGAGCGGATCGCGCCCGCTGTAGTGGGACAGCTTCACCATCGCGGCGGCCAGCGTCTCCTTGAGCGGCGCGGCCACGCCGACAGCGCGGTAGCCGCGCTTGTAAAGCCCCTCGCCGCTCGCGTCAAGGCAGAGCATGACCTCGTCCTTCATAATGGAGAAGCGGATCTGATAGCGTCTGCCCGTTTCGGGCAGCGTTTGCAGCCCGTAGGCCGCGCCCAGCCGCTCGACGACCGCCTTCTTCACGATCGACTGGCACGCCGGTACGGAATGCAGCGTGGAGTTGATGGAATACCCCGTCACCGGGAACTCGCCCTCGCGGGGGATCCAGTCCTCCCACCGCACCGCGCGGGTGCCCTGAAAGAGCGTTTCAAAGTCCGCCGCGCGGAAGCTCGCGAGTACGAGCAGCACCCGCGCGCCGCAGCGCAGATTGACGTTCAGCCGCGCGAGGTCGCGCTCCCCGCCTTGACACAGCACGCGCCCGTTTTCGACCTTCACCTCGGCAAGGCCGAGCTTTTTCACTTCATCGCCCACAAGGCTCTCCAGCCCCAGCAGGCAGGGAATGGCAAATTGCAGCATGGTTTTCCCGTCGCTTTCTTCCGTCGTTTTTCTCAGTATAGCGGACTTGCCGGAAAAACGCAATCGTCCGCGCGCAAAAAAGCATGGTAATTCCTCTTGCGCTATGGTATACTAAGGGGACAGCCGGGGAAAACACCCGCGCGGCGGGCGATGTAACGCTGCGCTTGCGCGATTTCCCCCTGATTTTACAAAAAGCAAGCTCAGCTTGGTGGAAAAACCGCCGCGCTTTCCGTAGAATAAAGCCACAGAGAGAAACGGAGGAAGATGAAAATGGCCTTTGGCGACAAGCTGCAGGAGGTCCGCAGGCAAAGCGGCATGACGCAGGAGACCTTTGCCGAACAGCTCCACGTTTCGCGGCAGGCGGTGTCGCGCTGGGAGTCCGGCCGCGGCTATCCGGAGATCGAAAAGATCCTCTACATCTGCCGCCGCTACCACACGACGCTCGACGCGCTTTTTGCCGACGAGCTGCCGCCCGCTCCCGCGGAGGAGACGCCGGAGGCCGCGCGGCCCATCGAGGGCAAGCCGCTCCGCCGCGCGGTGGACGACTTCCTCAGCAATCTCTCTCCCTACGACAAGCTCATCGGCGGCACGCTGCTTTTCATCGTTCTGCTCTCGCTGATGGCGCTTGCCCACAGCATGAAAGGAGGTGTGGGAGGCAACATGACCTTTCTCTGGATCGCCGCCATCATCGCCTTCGGCGTGGCCGAGGCGGCGACGGCGGGACTGGTCTCCATCTGGTTCGTGATCGGCGCGGTCGCGGCGCTGCTCGCGCTGGAGCTCGGCGCGGTGCTGTGGCTCCAGATCGTGACGTTTCTCGCCGTGTCCATCGCGGCGCTGATCGCCACCCGTCCGCTCGCGCACAAAATGCTCGATAAGACCATCGTCCCCACCAACGCTGACCGCGTGCTGCATCGCGCGGCCAGGGTCACCGAGACCATCGACAACGAAAACACCACCGGCGCCGTCTACGCTGACGGCAAAACCTGGACCGCCCGCAGCGAGGACGGCGACGTGATCACCCGCGGCTGCATGGTCACCGTCGTCCGCATGGAGGGCGTCAAGCTCTTTGTGAGAAAACAAAAGGAGGAAACCTGAATGCCTATCGGAGCGATTTTCAACTACATCGGAGTCATCGTGCTCGTCGTGCTCGTGCTCGTTTTGATCGTGAGCAACATCCACGTCGTGCAGCAGTCCCGCGCCTACGTCGTCGAGCGTCTCGGCGCGTACAACGCGACGTGGAACGTCGGACTGCACCTCAAGATCCCGTTCATTGAGCGCGTGGTCAAGAAGGTCAGCCTGAAGGAGCAGGTCGCCGACTTTGATCCCCAGCCCGTCATCACCAAGGATAACGTCACCATGCAGATCGACACCGTGATCT
>CAVKBJ010000058.1:0-2361 GCA_963654505.1 Lachnospiraceae bacterium | reverse complement strand
AGTATGGCACGTATTGCCGGTATTGACCTGCCCAAGGATAAGCGAATCGAAATCGGTTTGACTTACATCTACGGCATTGGCAGAAAGAGCGCTCAGGACATTCTGGCGCAGACAGGCATTAACCCCGACACCCGCGTGAAGGACCTGACCGACGCCGAGGAGGCCAAGCTGCGCGAGGCTATCGACCACGGCTACATGGTCGAAGGCGATCTGCGCCGCCAGACCGCGCTCGACATCAAGCGTCTGAGCGAGATCGGCTGCTATCGCGGCACCCGTCATCGCCGCGGCCTGCCCGTTCGCGGTCAGCGCAGCAAGACCAACGCACGCACCCGCAAGGGCCCCAAGAAGACCATTGCGAACAAGAAGAAGTAAGGAGGGAGAATAGAATATGGCTACTGCTAAGGCTAACGGCAAGAAGGTTATCCGCCGCCGTCGCGAAAAGAAGAACATTGAGCGTGGACAGGTCCACATTCGTTCTTCCTTCAACAACACCATGGTCACGGTGACCGACTCTCAGGGCAATGCCCTTTCCTGGGCTTCCTCCGGTGGTCTCGGTTTCCGCGGCAGCAAGAAGTCCACTCCTTTCGCAGCGCAGAGCGCCGCTGAGACGGCGGCTACCGCCGCTATGGAGCATGGTCTCAAGACCGTCGAGGTTTTCGTCAAGGGTCCCGGTCAGGGTCGTGAAGCGGCCATCCGCGCCTTGCAGGCTGTGGGTCTCGAGGTCACCATGATCAAGGACGTTACGCCGATTCCTCACAATGGCTGCCGTCCCCCGAAGCGCCGCCGCGTTTAATCGAAAGAGGAGGTAACAAGCAATATGGCAAAGAATATGCAGCCGATCGCCAAGCGCTGCAAGGCTTTAGGCATTTCTCCTGCCGTTATGGGTTACGCGAAGAAAACCACGAATCGCAACCCCGGCAGCCAGATGAAGAGAAAAAAGAGCGAGTATGGCATTCAGCTTGCTGAGAAGCAGAAGGTCAAGTTCATCTACGGTATTCTGGAAAAGCAGTTCCATGATTACTATGAGAAGGCCGCCGCGGCTCCCGGCAAGACCGGCGACAACCTGCTCATCACCGTCGAGCGCCGTCTGGACAACGTCATCTATCGCATGGGCTTTGCGATGACCCGCCGCCAGGCCCGCCAGCTCGTCAGCCATGCCCACTTCACTGTCAACGGCAAGAAGGTCAACATTCCTTCCTACCTCGTCAAGGCCGGCGATGTGATCGAGGTCGCTGAGAGCAGCCGCTCCGCTGAGTGCTTCAAGCGCCTGATGGGTCAGGACGCGCCTGTGTTCCTGCAGCCTGTGTGGATGGAGCGTGAGAAGAATGCTCTCAAGGGCACCATTACTCGTCTTCCCGCCCGCGAGGAGATCGACGTTCCTGTTGAGGAGCACCTCATCGTTGAGTTGTACTCCAAGTAATCGGAGGATACCCTCAATAATGATAGGAATTGCCGGCGGGGCGCAGAAATGCGCCACCGCAATGAGAAGATGAAGGAGGGTAACTGCATGATTGAAATTGAAAAGCCCCAGATCGAGTGTATCGAAGACTCCGCGAACAGCTCTTACGGCAAATATGTTGTTGAGCCTTTGGAGCGTGGGTATGGCATTACGCTGGGCAATGCCTTGCGCCGCATCATGCTCTCTTCGCTCCCCGGCACCGCAGCTACCGCCATCAAGATCGCCGGTGTGCAGCATGAGTTTTCCACCATCCCCGGCGTGAAGGAGGACGTGACGGAGATCGTGCTCAACGTCAAGAGCCTGATCACCAAGCTGCACAACGCCGAAGGCACCAAAACGGTCTTCATTGAGGCCGCCGGCCCCTGTGAGGTCAAGGCCGGCGACATCAAGTGCGACAGCGAGGTCGAGGTTCTCAATCCCGACCTGCACATCGCAACGCTCGACGCCGGAGCGACGCTCAACATGGAGCTGACGCTCAGCCACGGCCGCGGCTACGTTCCCGCTGACCGCAACAAGCCGGCGCAGACGACGATCGGCCTCATTCCGGTCGATTCGATCTACACGCCTGTTTACAAGGTCAACTACACCGTGGAGAATACTCGTGTGGGCAACATGACCGACTTCGACAAGCTGACGCTTGAGGTTTGGACCGACGGCACCATCTCGCCCCGCGACGCGGTGTCCCTCGGCGCAAAGATCCTCTGCGATCACTTTGCTCTCTTCACCGACCTGTCCGACGCTATGGGCGGCAAGTCCACCGTCGTCGAGAAGGCCGAGACCCAGCGTGATAAGGTACTGGAGCTGACCATCGAGGAGCTCGATCTCTCCGTGCGCAGCTTCAACTGCCTCAAGCGTGCCAACATCAACACCGTCGAGGACTTGATCTCCAAGACCGAGGACGA